>JBGPLI010000015.1:0-44206 GCA_041486445.1 Bryobacteraceae bacterium | reverse complement strand
GCGCTCCTGCATCGCCTCGAGCAGCGCGGACTGCGTCTTGGGAGGCGTACGGTTGATTTCGTCGGCCAGCAGCACGTTGGCGAAAATCGGCCCGGCGACGAAGGTCCAGGTGCGGCGCCCGGTGCCGGGATCTTCTTCAATGATGTCGGTGCCGGTGATGTCGGACGGCATCAGGTCCGGCGTGAACTGGATGCGGCGGAACACCAGCCCCAGCGCCTGGGCCAGCGTGCGCACCAGCAGCGTCTTGGCGGTGCCCGGCAGTCCTGTGATCAGGCAGTGCCCGCCCACAAAAAGGGCGATCAGCACCTGCTCGATCACTTCTTCCTGCCCGACAATCACCCGGCGCACCTGGGTGATGATGTCTTCCTGCGTCTTTTGAAAACGAACGATGCGTTCCTTTAACTCAGCGGAGTCGATCGTAGCAACGGTAAGAGGAGTAGTGGACATTTAGATGTTTTCTTATTCTTTCACGTTCAGTTCGAGCAGGAGTTTTTGGGCGGGCCTGAAGCTGGGCGCGGCTTCGAGCGCCGACAGCACTTCGTCGCGGGCTTCCTCGGTGCGTTTGACGGCATGGAGAGCGCGCGCAAGCTGGTAATGCGCGTCGGCTGGATCGAGCGTCTTGCCCGAAAGAACCGCCTGGAACTCGCGGATGGCTCCGTTGGGATTGCCCAGATCGAAGTCGAGCGCGCCCAAACGCTTGTGGGCCTCCTCGTCCTCGAGATAAATCAGGTTTAGCCGCTCGAGCGTCGCCGCGGCTTCTTTCTTGCGTTCCTGTGCGGCCTGGAGCGACGCCAGCTGTTTCAGCGTCACCGGGTCGCGGCCGCCGATCCTGCTGTAGGCCTCCAGTTCCGCCACCGCCCTGACCCTGTCGCTCTTGGCCAGATATGCCTGGGACATGAACTCGTACACGTTGCCCTTCTCGACGTATTCCGGATAGAGATTGCGGATGGCCCCGCCTTCCTTGATCACGTCGTCCCAGTTCTTCTGCTTCGCGGCGTTGTTGACAAACTTGATCCGCTGGGTCCACTCATCGATTCCCTCGATCGTTTTCTTGGTCTTCGCCTCCAGCCAGGCCAGGAACTGGCGGTCGAACTCCTCGGGCTTCATCTTGAATTCTTTTTCGATCACTTGCGGCGTCGGCATGAGTTCCTTGAAGTCCTGGATCATGGCCAGGATCTTGTCGTAGCCCCATTTCTCGACGATGAAAGTGCAGATCTTGCCGCCTTGAAAATAGGAGACGATCACCTGCGACGGATACGTCGGGTGAATGAAACCGCGGTCGATGTCGGCCACCGGCAGCAGCTTGTTGTTCTTGATGGCCAGGATCGACTCGTGATCCAGAGGGTCGGCCCAATCCGGCGACGCTGCGCTCTCCTCATACACGGCCAATCCTTCGGTGAACCATCGAGGCACGCGATGATTGGTCATGGTGAGCACGTAGACGTGGCTCAGCTCATGCCACATGGTGGCGGCCCAGTGGAAGCTCCCCGGAGGCCGGCCGCTGGGGGAATCCATCGCGACCACGTAGTCGAACGTGACGCCGAGGGCGCCCAGGCCGGGCATGCTGACGGTCCTCACCGCGAAATCCTCGTGATTGGGGTAGACCTCGAGCTGCACCGGCACGTTCATTTTGAATTTGTATTTCTTCTCGTAGGTCGCCATGGCCCGGTCCAGCTCGGCCTGGAAATATGGGCGCAGGAGGCTCGCCTCCTTTTTGTGCAGGCGAAGGACGGTGGTGGGAGTCTTGAAGGTGACGTAGTCCTTATAGCTATCGAGCAGGCGCAGCGAGTTCACCGTCGACGGATTCTGGTAGCCGTTGTTGTAGCACTGCTCCAGGTGGGTGCGCGCCTCGTCTTCCTTGCCGAAGCGCATCAGGTTCACGCCCAGCTCGCTGCGCGCGCTCCATAGCGTGGGCTGGATCTCCAGCGCCTTGCGGTAATATTGGATCCCCTCTTCATAGCGGCGGTTGATGACGAAGAAGTGGCCAGCGGTCGCGTACGCCGTGCCGTAGGAGGGATTGATCTTGAGGATGCGGTCCATCCAGGGCGAATCTTTCTTGTCGTCGAGCCAGTCGATGGTGGCCAGAATCGACATTGCATCGAGCGACTCCGGCGCCAGATCCAGGGCCTTCTTGGCCTCTTCGGCCGCCTTTTCCGGATGGCTGTCTTCGAGATCCACGCGCGCCAGCACCTCGCGGGCCTCCGCCAGCTTGGGATCGCTCTTGAGCGCTTTCTCGGCGAACTCGATGGCCTTGCTCTCAAACGATTCCGAAGCCATGAGAGCCATGCCCACCAGGGCCGGCGCAAAATCCTTCTTCAGTTCGAGCGCTTCGCCAAACAGATCCGAAGCGTCGCCGGGCTGCCAATGCTCCAGGTACATCCGGCCCCAGCGGACGCGGAGGTTCGCGTCCTTGTCGTGCAGTTTGACGGCGGCGCGGAAAGCATCGTTCGCTGCCTTGAAGTCGCCGAGCCCCCAGTAACCCTCGGCCTGGACGGCGGCGTCGGCCGCGCGCGTCAGGCGCTGGAAGCAGGCCCGCGCGTCCGGATTGCCGCGGTGCCGCAGCGCCTGGCATGGCCCGGCGGGATCGGCGGATTGGGCTGCCAGTGACACACCAATAAACACAAATGAAAAAATTTGCTTCATTCGCGTGCATTCGTGTGCATTCGTGGCCATGAAGGTTTTCGTCCTCATTTGTCGAGGGCCTCCTGGGTTTTCGCCAGATCCAGCAGGAACGCCGACAATTGCTTCCGGTAATCGGCCAGCGGCAGGGAAGCCTTGCGGTATTTCAGCTCGTCGATGGCTTGTTCAACCTCTTCCTTGTGCTTGAGCAGTTTCACCTTTTCCGGGTCCTTGGCAGCCGTCTGCGCGGCGCCCAGATGCAGGATCGTGAAGCGGCCGGCGACGAGTCCCTCGCCATTTTCCGGCGACGGAGCCTTCACGCCCTCGCCCTTGCCCGTATCCTCGATCATCGCGTGTTCGGTGGCCAGGCGCTTCTGCGTGTCGAAAAACGCCGACGTCTTCTGCTCGGCGTAGCGGAAGGCCTCGAGCGCGGTGATCACGTCGTTCTTGTCCGCGTCGGCGGCCGGATCGCGCAGCGCCTCAACCCAGTAGCGGGCGAAGACGGTCGCGTTTTTCTCGGTGCCGGACTTGGTGGCGCTGATCACCACCCGGCGCGCCTTCACCAGTGAGGCGATCGCGCCGCCGCTCGCGCTGGTCATGTTCACCACCGCCTGGCGCGCGGGAATCTTATCCAGCAAGCCGGCCAGCTCGGTGGCCGTAAGGTCGGGACCCGGAAGATTGATCTTGTAGTCGGATTCGTCGAAGCTGCCGTGACCGATCAGCATCAGCACCAGCGCGTCGTCGGGCTTGGTCTTGGCGAGGTCGCGCAGCTTGGCTTCGATGTTGGCGCGCGTGGCTTCGGCGCCCATCAGCGTATCCACCTTGGCGCCCGGCTCGCCACGCAGCAGCTTGTCGAGCTCCTTAGCCCAACCCGTGAACCGCTGTTCGTACTCGGCCTCGCCGCCCAGCCCGGCGATGGTGAGGAAGTACGTGTCGGCGCGCAGCGCCACCGCGCCCGCGAGCAGGAGGACGATCCGTTTCAAATGACACCCCATTTCCGCCTTAACAGCCATTCCGAAGAGCGCAGCAGCAGCAGCAGCAGGAACACCGCCGGCATGTCCCACAAATCGCGCGTTTCGCGCACCGTGATTCCCGCCTCGGAGTAGCTGATTTCCTTCGAAAGTTTCTGGGCGTCGGACGGCGTGTAGTAGCGGCCGCCGGTCTCCGACGACAGCTTCTCGAGCAGCTCGCGATTCTGCTCGGCGCGGAAATTCTCGGCTACGCCATCCTCGCGCCGGAAGGTGAGCACGTCGCGCCCCAGCTCTTCGGTGCCGCGCCTGGCTTGCATCTCGACCAGGTAGGAACCGGCTTTTGGCGCGGTCCAGTCGGCCGCATACACTCCGGACTCGAGCGGCTCCGGCCGCATCTCGACGCTCTCGGCGATTCCCTCGGGCCCCAGGATATGCGCCTCCACGGTGGCATCGGCCGACGGCAGATACGTCGTGTCGCGAACCTCGGCGCGCAGTTTCACGTTCGTCTCGTCGGCCAGAAGCTGCCGCGGAGTCGATCCGGTCACGCGCCTGGGCGTGGCGGTCACCAACCAGCGCAGAAGCTGGGTGTAGAACATCTCGTGGCTCTTGTCGGCCACCGGTTGCAGCATCTGCCAGCGCCAGCTTCCCGCGGTTGCGAACACGGCCGTGCGCCCGCGCCCGAAATTCTGGGTGACCAGCAGCGGTGCACGCCCGCCGGTGGAGGGTATCGAATCCACCAGCACCGTCGCGCCCGGTTTGGGCTGGCCCGGGTCCTGAAAATTCATCAGGTAGGGGAGCTTCTTCCAGCGCTCGACGTTCTTTTCCGGATCTTCCTCGATGCGCGTGATCAGGCTGTCGCGCCCGGCCGCGGTCAGCTCTGCCGTCGCCGAAGCCCGCACGAAGGTGTTCTTGCGATCGGGAAGCGTCACGGGCAGGAGGTCGTTCAACGACGATTTCGCGTAGCCACCCTCGCCGAGCGCATCTCGCCCGCCCAGAAACAGCAGGCCTCCCCCGCGGCGGTCGACGAACTGGTGCAGCAGCTCCTGCTGGTTGGTGGTGAGATACGCCGCATCCACGCTGCCCAGGATCACGCCCTCAAACGCGAACAGGTCCGCGACCTTCGAGGGGAAGCCCTCCTCCAGTTCTTTGGGATTGGCGATGCCCTGGCGATAAATCTTGTTCTGCGTCGTGCGCAGAATGGTGACCAGATCGATGTTGCGGTCGTCCTCGACGGCGCGGCGGAGGAACTTGAACTCCCAGCGCGGCTCGCCTTCCAGATACAGGATGCGCGGCTTGCGGTTGTCTACGTTCACCAGACGGGTGACCTTGTTATTGCGCGGATTCTCCTCGCTCGGCAGCGGATCGACCGAGGCTTCGATGCTCTTGACGCCGGCCGTGCCCGCGCTGAACAGCACCGATTCGGTCTGCTCGACGCCGTCGCCCTTGAGCGTGACGTCACGGGAAGCCAAGACCTTGGCTCCTTCTTTCACCGTGATTTTCGCCCGGGAGCTGGCGTAGCCGTGCTGATGGAAGCTGACCTCAGCCGCCAGGCGCGAATCCGGCAGCGCCCGGGCGGGAACCTGCACGTCGCTGATTTCGACGTCGTGCGCCATCTTCTCGCGGCCGAAGCCGATGGTGTGAACCGGGATGCGCTGGCGCCGGATCTCGGAAATCGTTTCCAGGTCCACGCCGCCGGAGTTGTCCGCGCCGTCGCTCAAAAGAACCACCGCGCCGATGGGCAGGCTCTGGGCGTCGGCCAGCACCTGCTTCAGGCTCTCGCCGATGTGCGTCGCCGGGGCCGAGGAGGTGAGCTGATCCAGCTTCTCGACCCGCTCCAGGTGATCGCTCAAGCGATAGAAACGCACCTGAAACCGCTGCTTCAGCGAATCGACCAGCCCCGAATTGAGCACGTTCACCGCGGCCGCGCGGCGCGTCGAGCTGCCGATGCCGCCCGAGACGTCCTCGATCGCCATGCTGGCCGAATCGTCCACCACCACCGCGACAATGTTCTGCTGCGGGCGCAGCGTCGCCACGCTCAGCGCCGGATGCCACAGCATCAGAAGCAACACGGAGGCGAGCAGGGTCTGCAACAGCCACACCGCCACCGAGCGCACCCCCGCCACGCGCGCCGACCCCTCCGCCCTGCGGCGGACCAGCGCCGCCAGCGCCACCGCCACCGCCGCCAATCCTAAAAAGAGAACCCACTTCGGCCATCCACCCAGCAGCACGAAGGTGCCCTTCGAGAAAACCGTGAGCGGGTACTTGAACAAAAATTCAAACATGGCGTTCTAGTGAGTCAGATCATACATGACGTAGTTGACGGCTATCCGGTATGCAAGCGATGCAAACTTTTCAGGATACCTCGGATCGTCGGACCATTCCCAGGCGTCCCCCATATCCATGTTATGGCAAATGGCGACCATGAGGCGGCCCTTGTCGTCGTAGATGCCGCGCCACTTCGCCTCGAAGCCGTCATATTCATAGATCAGGCCGCTGTAGAGAAACTGCGCGCCGGGGATCTGGAACCGGTCGTCCAAATCGTACAGGACGTGAAAAATGGGATCTTTGTTATCCAGATCCACCACGGGCCTGTCCGGAAACACGCGCCTCATGCTGGCCATGAAGTTTTCCCACTCGAGCGTGCCGTGGAAGTCGTCGCACATGAAGAAGCCGCCGCGCAGCAGGTATTCGCGCATCTGCGCCGCCTCCTCGTCGGTCAGGTTCCAGTAGCCGACCTCGACCGCGTACATCATGGGCCAGTTGTAGACGTCGTCGGCGCCGTCCAGATCCACCACCTGTTCGACCGAGCGCGTGTCGATGCGGGTCAGCCGCCGGATGCCTTGCAGCAGATGGCGGTCCGAGCGGGGATAGTCGACGGTCCAGCGGCGGTATCCGTCGCGCCGGCCGTGCACGCTCAGGAACGAGGGATAGCGGAGCCGCGCCCGCGTCCACTCGGTGGTTTCCTTCCAATCCGGCGGCAGAGGAAAATTGTCGTACTCGACGCCCGGGTACTCCTGAAACGGCCTCTGCGCGTGCGAGACGCCCCAGGTAGCGAAGCCTGCCAGAACTGCCATGAGAGCCGAGCGGAGGCGCATGCGAGCCCTTGATTTCGCGCTCAATTTAGGCTTCAGAATAACACACAGCGCGGCGCGCTAGTGGCTCAGATCGTAAACGAAATAGTTCATCGCGATGCGATAAGCGAGCGAGGCCCATTTTTCCGCGTAGCGCGGCTCATCGGAGTGCTCCCAAGCGTCGCCCAGGTCCATGTTGTGGCAGATCGCCACCAGGATTCGCCCCTTGTCGTCGCGGATCGCGCGCCAGTGCGGAACCTTGCCGGTCTCGCCGCCTTCGTACATCAGGCCGGTCTCGTAATACTGCGCGCCCGGCACCTGGAAGCGCTCCTGGAGGTCGTAGAGCGTGTGAAAAATCGGATCGCCGTCTGGAATGTCCTCGATCGGCCGGTCGGGAAAAACCTTCTGTATGCTGTGGGTGAAGGTGTCCCACTCGCGCACGCCGCGATAGGGCGCCTCGCCGTGGAAATCGTCGACCATGAGGAAGCCGCCGCGCGACAGGAAATCTCGTAACTGCGCGGCCTGGTCGTCGGGCAGCTGCCAGTGCCCCACCTCGACGCCGTACACCATCGGCCAGTTGTAGATCTCGTCGGTGCCGTCCAGGTCCACCACCTGCTCCACCGAGCGCGTGTCGATGCGCGTGAGTCGCCGCACGCCTTGCAGCAGGTGCCGGTCCGAGCGAGGATAATCCATCGTCCAGTAGCCAGGGAACCCGCCGCCGCGGTATCCGTAGCGAACGTAACTGTTGTTGGGATAGCCGGTGATGTCGGGGTAGCGGAGCCGCGCGCGGGTCCACTCGGCCTTCTGCTGCCAGTCGGCCGGCAGCGCGAAGTCGTCGTACTCAATCCCGGGATACTGCTTGAAGGGCTTCTGCGCGTGGAGCACACCCCACGCGGCCAGCCACAGCAAACCTGCAACGAGCGCGGTGCGCAGACGCACGATTTCAGAATATCACGCAAGCGCCGGCAGTCTTACTACTGCTGCTCAGCCGACGACGAGCCGGCGGTCTTGCTCCACTTGTCCGCGTTGCGCGTGGTCTTCCAATACTGGTCGCCCCACCACTCGTCGGCGGCGGGCTTGGCGGGAGGGGTCGCCTTCGCGGAGGTGGCCGGCTCCTCCGCCTTCTTCTTTGGTTCCGGCTTGGCCTTGGCTTCCTGCTTGGATGCTTTGGCGGGCTTCGCGGCCTTCGCAGGCTTGGCTGGCTTAGCCGAGGCGACGGCGGTCTTCTGCGCCGGCGCGGCGAGCTTTGCAGTGCGCGTGTGAATGGCCGCGGCCACGTTCTTCGCCGCCGATTTGGCGAGCTCCAGCGTCATGGTCTGGTCCGCGCCGTCGGAATTCCTGAACCCGATGGTCAGAAGCTGGGTCTGGGTCTTGCGGCCGGACCCTTTGGCATCGTGCGAGTGCGCCGCCACAGCGCCCAACTCGGCCTTGCTTACGCCGGTGTAGAGAACCCCTACGGTGAGCGCGGAGGTCTTCAAGTACATCGTCTTGTCGTCGGAGAGCTGGAGCGTGCCCGGAGTGTTCGGCGAGATGCCGTTGACATTGCCTTCCACATAAGTGGCGGTCTCCGTGCGCCAGGCGCCGAGCGCCGCGCCGCAGAGTATCATAGCCGTCGCAACCAAAGAGAAGATACGCATGGTGAAATCCTTCCTTCGAGAAAGGATCGACGGAGGTGCGAAGAAGCTTTAGTCCTTGTTGAACCTTAGTACTATGTGTATACCGGCCAGAAAATGATGGGCGAGACCGTAGGCAACTATCACATCACCGCCAAGCTCGGCGAGGGCGGCATGGGGGAAGTGTACCGTGCGCATGATCCGCGGCTAAACCGCGACGTTGCCATTAAGTTTTCCAAGGACCAATTCTCCGAGCGTTTTGAGCGCGAGGCTCGCGCCGTGGCCGCGCTGAACCATCCCAACATCTGCCAGCTCTACGACGTCGGCCCCAACTACCTGGTGATGGAGTACGTCGACGGCGAGCCGCCCAAGGGTCCGCTGCCGCTCGAGACCGCGCTCAACTACGCCCGGCAAATCGCCGATGGCCTGGAAGCCGCCCACGAAAAAGGGATCACTCACCGCGATCTGAAACCCGCCAATATCAAGATCAAACCCGACGGCAAGGTGAAGGTGCTCGACTTCGGCCTCGCCTTACTGAACCGCGACCGTGAGGGAGCGGACGACTCCACGCTCACCATGGGGGCGACCCAGGCCGGCACGATCCTCGGCACCCCGGCGTACATGTCGCCCGAGCAGGCTCGGGGCAAGGCCGTCGACAAGCGCGCGGATATCTGGGCTTTCGGCGTGGTGCTGTACGAGATGTTGACCGGGCAGCGGCCGTTCCAGGGCGAGGACGTAGCCGAGACGCTGGCCGCGGTGATCAACAAGGAGCCGAGTTGGGAGCGGGTCCCGGCGAAGGTACAGCGGCTGCTGAAGCGGTGCCTGGAGAAGGATCCCCACAAGCGTCTGCGCGACATCACCGGCGTAGGGCTGCTACTCGAAGAGGCGCCGCAACAGGGCATGGCCCTGCGCCACCGCGGTTTGCCGTGGGTGCTGGCGGGAGCCCTGGCTGTGGCCCTGGCGGCAGCGTTGATTCTGCTGTGGCCGCAGCCGGTCGAGCGTCCGCTGATGCGTTTCAGCGCCGATCTGGGGCCGGATGCCGTGGCGGGCCCTGTCATCACGGCTGCCATTTCACCCGACGGAAGGCGGCTGGCATTTGTGGCACGTGGCGCCAGTGGAAGAGCGCAACTTGCGACGCAGCTCCTCAGTCAGCCGAAAGCCACGCTGCTCGCCGGGACCGAGAATGCAAGCGCTCCGTTCTTCTCCCCCGACCGTCAATGGATCGGGTTCTTCGCTGATGGAAAGATGAAGAAGATCTCCGTGGAGGGCGGCGCGGCGGTCACTTTGTGCGATGCTCCGGCCTCGCGCGGTGCTGCGTGGGGCGAAGACGGCTACATCATCGCGAGCCTGTCGGCAGGGCTGGGGATCGGTCTTTCCCGCGTTTCTGCCGCGGGGGGCACGCCGCAGACCCTCACCAAGCCCGGCGAGAAAGCGGAAGCCTCGCATCGATGGCCACAAATCCTGCCCGGAGGCCAGACAGTGCTTTTCACCGGCAATGCGCCCTCGGGCAATTATGAGGACGCCCGCATCGAAGTCCTCTCGCTGAAAACAGGCCAATGGAAAGCCGTGCTGTCGGGAGGTTACTTCGGCCGGTACCTGCTGAGCGGGCATCTGGTCTACACCCACGGAGGCACATTGTTCGCCGTACCATTCGATCCGGACAAGCTTGAAGTCCGGGGCTCTCCGGCGCCTCTACTGGAGGACGTCGCGGTGAATCCGTTATTGGGCATCGGGCAGTTTGATTTCTCCAGCAACGGAACGTTTGTGTACTTGAGCGGGACATCCCTTCAGGGCTGGCCGGTCGTGTGGCTGGACGGCTCGGGAAAGACGCAATCGCTGCTAGCCAAACCAGGCCAATATTACACGCCTCGACTCTCTCCCGACGGCAGCCGGCTGGCTCTGGCGGTCGGTTCAGGCGGCTCCGACATTTTTGTCTATGACCCGCAGCGCGAAGCCATGACACGGCTCACGTTTACCACACAAGATAATCTCCTTCCGGTGTGGACGCCAGACGGTAGACACATCGCCTTTCGTTTTCGTCTTGGCGGTGGTTTCGGCATCGGCTGGGTACGCGCCGATGGAGCGGGTGAACCACAAAAACTGCTGGAGAGCAAGAATGACGTCCGGACATTTTCGTTTTCGCCCGACGGCCGGCGCCTTTCCTACTTCGAAACCAATCCACAAACCGGCAATGATCTGTGGACGCTGCCGATGGACTTGAGCGACGGGGACCATCCCAAACCCGGGAAACCGGAGTTGTTCCTGCGCACGCGGTTCGACGAACTGCAACCGGTCTTTTCCCCGGATGGACGCTGGATTGCGTATACATCCGACGCATCGGGGACCACTGAGGTGTACGTGCAGCCATTTCCAGGACCGGGCGGCAAGTGGCAGATCTCGACCAGCGGGGGGCTCTACCCCGTCTGGCCGCGCAACGGCGGGGAACTGTTTTATGAAAGTGTGGATAACCACATCATGGTGACGGATTACATTGTCAAGGGCGATTCGTTCCTCCCTGGCAAGCCTCGTCTGTGGTCGCAGCGGCAAATCTTCGACAGCGGGTCCGTGCACATGGACGCCGCTCCCGATGGCAAGCGCGTCGTGGTGTTCCAAGCGCCCGAGACCGCGGAAAACAAGGGTAACGTCCATGTGACCGTTCTGCTGAACTTCTTCGACGAGCTGCGGCGGCGCGTGCCGCGTGGGAAGTGATTCTGACAACTCGTTGATGACCGCGAATCAAGTCGTTCATAGGGAGAGCAGCCGAAGCTTCTGAACGTACTCATAGTCGCGCCGATTGTTCGTGGCCAGCGGGGCGTCGAGCCCCAGTGCAGTCGCCGCGATCCAGGCATCCTGCGGGCTCAATGTTCGGCCAGCCGCCCGAGCGTCGGCACGCAGGCTCGCCCAAAGAGTACACAGGCTGTTGTCGGCGTAAACGATTTCAAAGCCTTGTATGAACTGTTCGAGCAGGGTGCGCCGGCGGGTGCCCCAACCCGCCATGATTGCGCCCATGCGCAATTCCGCGATTGACATGAAAGACAGAATCAGTTCAGAACCACGCAGGGCATCCACGTAACGCTGCGCCAGAGAATGCCAATTGAAGATGTAGGAGGCGACGTCGGTATCGACGACGATCTGGCTCATTCAGGCGAGGAAGTCCCGGCCGCCTCGTGCCGATCCGCATAGATAGCTGCGACAAAACGCTCCGTCTCGTCGTCAGGCGCTGGATCGACGTTCCGCAAGAGATCCTCGAACGAAAATGGCCGAGGACCCACCACGAGGGGCTTGTAACCAGCGTCCCGAAGGGCCTGTACCTCGTCGTTCATTACCGCTCCTGAAGAGATTGTATCGCATCCGCGTCACGCGGTCTGAATCCCGGCCGCCTTCTCCAGATGCCGCTCCTCGATCTCTCTCTGCCGGATCACGTACTTCTGGATCTTGCCGGTCACGGTCATGGGAAACGCCTCCACGAACCGTATGTACTGAGGAATTTTGAAATGCGCGATTTTGCCGCGGCAGAATTCGCGGACCTCATCCTCGGTGGCCGTCTCGCCTGCCTTGAGCTTGATCCAGGCGGCCACCGACTCGCCCAGTTTTTCATCCGGCAGTCCCACCACCTGCACGTCGGCGATCTTGGGATGCGTGTAGAGGAACTCCTCGACTTCTCGCGGATAGATGTTTTCCCCACCGCGGATGATCATGTCCTTCAGGCGCCCGGTGATGCGGAAATAGCCGTCCGGGCGCATGGTCGCCAGATCGCCGGTGTGCAGCCAGCCCTCCGGATCGACGGCGCGCGCGGTCGCCTCCGGCTCCCCATCGTAGCCTTTCATCACCAGGTAGCCGCGCGTGCACAGCTCGCCCTGCTCGCCCACCGGGACGGTCTGGCCGTCGGGCGAAATGATCTTGACCTCCGTGGCTCCGGCCGCGGGGCCGATCGTCGAAACGCGGCGTTCGAGCGTTTCGTCGACGCCCGATAGCGTGATCAGCGGCGACGATTCGGTCTGCCCATAACCGATCGTCATCTGGGCGCAATGCATGTCCGCGATCACCCGCTTCATCACCTCGATGGGACACGGCGCGCCCGCCATGATCCCGGTGCGAAGGCTGGTGAAATCGAATCGCGCAAATTCGGGATGCTGGAGCTGCGCGATGAACATGGTGGGAACGCCGTAGACCGCCGTGGCTCGCTCGGTGTGGATCGCCTCCATGGTGGCGAGTGCATCGAACGTCGGCGCCGGCAGGATCATCGCCGCCCCCGCCGTCAGCGCGGCCAGCGTACCGATGACGCAACCGAAGCAGTGATAGAGCGGCACCGGGACGCACACGCGGTCCTGTTCGGTGAGGCGTAACCCGAGGGCGGCGATACGGCCGTTGTTGAGCAGATTGTGATGGGTCAGCAGCACGCCCTTGGGCGATCCCGTCGTGCCCGAAGTGTACTGGATGTTGACGACGTCGTGGCAATCGGCGGGCCCCGGTCCTGCGTCCGTGCCTCCTTCGATCATCCGGTCCCAGGACTCCTCGCCCAGGTAAATGACGTGGCGCAGCGCCAGATCCTGCCCGCGCGCCGCCTCTTCGAGGATCTCGCGATAATTCGAGCGCGCGTCCCGGGCGCGCAGCGCCAGCGCCTTCATGCCGGACTTCTTCAGCACGTACGCCAACTCGTGCGCGCGATAGGCCGGGTTGACGTTCACCTGCACCTGTCCGGCACGGGCGCACCCAAGTTGCAAATAGACCCATTCGGCGCAGTTGGTGGCCCACACGCCCACGCGGTCTCCGGGCGCAAGGCCCAGGCCAGCCAGCCCGCGTGCAGTGCGCTCGACTTCCGTTGCAAGCTGCCGCCAGCTCAGGCGGATTTTTTGTTGAGGCACCACCAGCGCCTCGCGATCAGGAAACCGCGCCGCCGTTGCAGCGAGCACCTGGTTCGTGGTTTGGGTGGTCAGGTCGAAGTCAGGTCCCCCGCTGTAGCTTTCCATGGAGCGACGGAGTCGATTCTAACAGAGACCTTGTCTTGCGCGGAGATGAAATCGGGTTAGCTCTCAATTTCCAAGGCATATACCAGGGCTTGCTTGATTTCTCCGAGCACGCGGGCCGGTAGCTGGCCGATCTTGCGTTCGAGGCGGACGGTGGGCATCGATCCGATTCCTTGAACATTGGCCACAGATTCGCGATCCAAAAAAGAAATCCTGGGGAGTAAGACCTCGTATGGACTCTTCCGGTTCTGCGTAGTGAGCGGGACGTAAATGATCAACGCCCGCGGCGCATCAGAATCATGTCTCGATACAATCACAACCGGTCGAGTCTTTGCAGTTAGGCCCAAATCGGCCAGCCAGACTTCACCGGGATGAGGAGTCATCCACCATATCCAGGACGGCCTGCTCAAATTCCCGGGAGCGCCCGATGTCCAGAACGTCCTGGTCCGCGAGGTCCATGATCTCCGCTATCCTCCGACGGACATCTTCAGCAGTCTCCGACGTCCATTCACGAAGCTTGGAATCCAGTCTTTCGGCCAAGGTGTCCATACGACTTCAGTCTAGCGCGCCAGCGACGGAGTCGATTCTACCAGCATTTCGACGGCCCGGCTCAGAAAAACCGTTTGCCCTCAAACACGACCATGTAGGTCTGAAGGTAGGAGGGAAGGCCGGCGAGAAGGGCGACCAAAGCCACGATGTCCGGTCCGATGCGGAAGCGCGTGGTCAGATAACGGCCGAACCAGGTACAGAACGGTACGTAGAGCGCGACCGCTGTGATCACGCCCGGAGAGTAGCGCATCATCACCAGCGTGGCCGGGAGCTTCCTCCGCGATGTGAGCGGCGTAACAGACCGGCGCCAGCAGCAGGAGCCACTCGGGGCGAGCGCCGGCGAAAGGCCGCACTCCCCTCCACACGGTCATGTGCGTCCAGCGGAGGGCGCCATCCGCAGCGCCACTGCCAGTCCCTTGTCGCTCCGGACGCGCCAGATTTTCGCGTCCAGACAATAGTGGGTAAATGCGAATCCCCAAATGGCGGCTTGCATGGTTTGGTAGGGGAACAGAGCCTGCGGCAGAAACGCGAGGACTACGTTGAGGCCGAGCGCAACGGCGAGATACCGCGATACGCTTGTGGCCAGCACGGCCGCTAGGCCGTTGCGTTCCCGAGCGTCCGGCGCGCTGTAGCGGTTGTGGTTGTGAAACCACAAGAGCCGGTGATACTGCAAGCCATGAAAAATTCCAACGGGAATCGCGGCCTGAAGAACTCCGGCCGGTCCGAACCGCGCGCCGAATTCCAGGGCCAGCCATTGCAGTGGCACCACTCCCGCCAGGAGCGCGAGTTTGGGCCAGTTCATCTCGGCTCCGCTCAGTAGTTTCTGCACCTGCCTCAGGAGCCAGACGGCGCATAATACGCCGTAGCTCAGAAACGCAGCGCGTGTGATCCCGCTCATGCCTGGCAAGGCGCGCGCCCAAGGCTCGGTCCGCACGATAAACATTGCGAGAGGCACGAACAGCGAGAGCAAGAGGAACCAGCGGTCCAGCCGGCGGTCCGTGTCATCGCGTTCGCGATTCTTCGCTTTATACAACATCATGAAACCGAAATGCTGTTTGGTGATATGGAATTGTTGCCAGCAGAACGCGAACAGAAAAAAGATGGCGGCCTTGCCCGCAAGCGCCATGGCGGGACCGATCAAAAAAAGAGGCACAGGGATCCACAGGAACGAACCGAGCTTACGTCTCTCTTCCTTATCGAAATAGGTCCGCGTGGCGGTGGCGAGCACGTGGGGGTTGTCAAGGGCGAAGAACCAAACGAACTGGATGGGCAGAACCGGAAATCCGGCATACATAAGACCGACGGCTAGATATCCCGCCAGCGCGGAACCAATGAACCAGGTGAGGTCATCGCGCCGCGAAATGATCCAGTTGGCACGAAAGCTGGGCCGCGGCAGGACGGACGCGGGGGACACCAGGGTGGTCGAGCTCATGAGGCAGTCTCATCGCTGTTATCGACGTTTTTTATGCCCGGCTTTAGGTCACGGGGTCGCTCACTTGGCGAAAATCGTCACCACGTTCGACGCCGCCCCCGCCTCCGTCATCTGCATCGATACCGGACCCGGCGGCACACCCGCCGGCATCTGCACCGCCGTCTGATACAAGCCCGCGAAGCCGGGTGAGGCGATCGAGTAGATTACCGGCGCGTCCAGCCCTCCGATGGTCACCGTCACCGGCTGCGTGTAGAAATACGGTTGCGCAGGCACGATGCGCCCGGTGTTGAGCGGACCCGAGGTCTGCCCCAAGCCGGTGGAATAGATGATCAGCACGTCGCCGGCCGTGGCGGCATTGTCCGGCCGCAGCAGCGAGTACTCGGGTGTCTTCAGAACGCTCCCGCCCACTGCGTCGAAAAACAGATTGGGGGCCGCGGTTTGCACCGGAATGATCAGCGCCTGCGAGGGACCGTTGACATTCCTTACGACAACGGACTGAGGCCCCACCGGCGTTTCCGCGGGCACCTGGATCACCACGTGATCCAGAGCCACTTCCTGGAGCGGCGCGGGCAGTCCGCCGACCGTGACCGAGGTCCCATTGATGGCGAGGGGCAGCGCGTTCAATGGCGGGAAGCCGTCCAGGTTGGTCGCGACCTTCGCTAAATTCGTCCCATAAACGCTCATCAGAGCGAGGTTCGCTCCCAGGGTTCGAGTGGGATCGCTGACGGCGCTGATCGCGGCCGACAGGACCGGCGCCGTGGTGATGGCCCCGGCAAGTTGCGACCGCGCTCCGCCGCCCGGGTACTGCACGGTGTTGAGGTTGACGTAGTGGTTCTCCGGATTCTGAATCAGGTCGTTCAGCGCCCCCACGCCGAGGCTCGAATCCACTGTCGCCAGCCGCCAGACGTTGCCCGAGCCGGCATCCGGCACCAGCACCGGAAACGCGGCCAGCCGCGAGTCCACCGAAACGTTGCCCACGCTTCCGATCGGGGCGCCGCGCAGGTGCAGACCCGAAAACGCCGTGCCCGCCGGGAAACGCGGATTCACATCGAAGATCATGGCGCCCGCCGGAATGGAGCCGTCCGCGTTGCGCAATGTGTAGACGTGGATTGCCGCGGGCGCCGATGCCAGTTGGTAAATGCCCAGCACCGGGGGAAAAATCTCCTGCTTTGGATCGAGGTTCAGTTGGAATACCTGGTGGTCGGTCCGGCGAAGCTGCCCGCGAGCGACGCCGCTGGGGCTGGTCTGGGTTTGAACGTTGACGTAAACGCCGCCCTGGTTCTGGAACAGCGCGGAAAGCGTCTCGATGGCTTGGGGCAGCGTCAGGTCCACCTCGGCTTCAGAGTGGAGATTCCCGGCGCCTCCGCCGCCCGTGGGGACGGGTCCCGTGAGGCCGCTGTCGACGGTCAGGGGTCCCTGCGTCGCGTCCGTGCCGAGGCGCAGGTGGAGCGCCGTAAAAACCGTGTCGCTCGGCAAGCCGTTGTAGTTGACGTCGAAGATCGCATACGCCGACGTGATCGCGCCGGTACCGTCTACGGTCCGCAGCGCCATCACCGTCGCGGTGGCGGAGGCATTCAGTCCCAGTACCGGCGGAAGGGCCCTGGCTGGACTCATCAGGCTCATCCAAATCCCAACCTCGGCGCGCTGGAGCTGCCCCCGCATCGCTCCGGAGGGCGAATCCGCGGTAATGAGGTTGAAGGCGTAGCTGCCCGAATCGGTCAGCAAGCCGATCGCCGTGTTGAAGGCCGTCGGGTCCGAATCGGTGTTTGAGAACTGCACCTGCCTGGCCGGCAGCGTGCCCGCGCCGCTGGGATCGACGACGCCCGCAGGGACGGTGACCGCCGCGCTGCCCGCCATCCCAAACAGGAACGTGTCCTGAATCCTCATTCCAATAATGTTCGCGGGGCGGGAGAATTTGTAGCTGACGGCGAAATCGAGAGACCCGGAAACGACCTTGCCCGCCGCGTTCCGGATCGCGTGAACCCACACGGTCGCGGCTCCTCTGGCGCTTAGATCGGCGACCGGCCCCGGTCCGATTTCATTTTGTGCAAGGAGTACGGCGCGATACGGGATGCTGTCCACCGATTGTGCGTGCGCGCATCGCGCGAACAGAGCCAGCCCCGAAAACAGCAGAGCCTTTAGCAAAGGAAAATCGAGACTACCGCCTCGGCGGCCGCCCTCCACCACCCCCGCCGCCCTCGCGCGAGGTCATCGGACGAGCTTCGTTGACCACCAGAGTTCGCCCCATGAGATCCTTGCCATGGCAGGTGTCGACCGCCTTCTGGGCGGCCGCGTCGTCGTTGATCTCCACGAAGCCGAAGCCGCGTGCCTGGCCTGTAAAACGGTCGCGCATGACCGTCACCGAATCGACGGGCACGCCATTATCGGCAAAGAAATTCTGCACATCTGTCTCATTTGCCGTATACGAAAGGTTCCCCACGAAGAGCTTCTTCACGTCACACTCCTGACTGTAACTGGAGACAAACGGAGAGACGACACCGGACGGGCTGAACGGGCAGAACTGGCAACGGACCGAGAGTCAGACTCAGCACTCCAATACGGCAGTAGTATGCCACGTAACCCCCGGCGGAGTCAAAGGGAAAAGCGGGTAGCGGATAGCTTTCAGCTATCAGCTTTCAGCGGTCAGCTTGGATGATACCCTGCAGGGGAAAGGCGCCGGGGCGTGAAGGATTTCCACGAACTGAAAGCCTGGCAGAAGGCGCGCGAATTAACCAGCTCCGGCGGTCGTGCTCGTCCATCCCGGCGAATCTGGCGGAGGGTTGCGGACGCAACGGGGATGCCGAGTTCGCCCGTTTCTGTTCCATAGCCATGGGATCGGCGAGCGAACTCGAGTATCACTTGTTTCTGGCGAGAGATCTGACGCTGATCAAGCCGAAGGACTACGAGGAGCTGGCCCAGAGCGCCATCGAGGTGAAACGCATGCTGGCCGGACTCATCCAAAGGCTGAAAGCTGATAGCTGATAGCTGATCGCTGATCGCTGACAGCTGCCAGCTACCTCTTATATCCGATTTTTCGCAGCAGCCCGTGGCGCCACTCGACGTCGGTGGCGGATTCAACCCCTTTGGGCGGACTGCCGTCGATCACGCCCAGAATCCCCCGGCCCTGCTCGGTCTCGGCGACGATCGCTTCCACCGGGTTAGCGGTGGCGCAGAAGATCGTGCACATTTCCGGGATCTCCCGGATCCGGCCCAGGACGTTGATCGGATAGCCGTCGCGGAGGGCCACCACGAACGTATGGCCGGCAGCGAGGGCCTGCGCGTTGCGTGTCGCGGCCGCCTTGAGGACGTCGTCGTTGCCGTCCACCCGCGTGAGGCATGCGCCCGAGGCTTCGTTGAAGGCGATGCCGAACTTCATCTGTGGGACCGTTCCGACGATGGCCTCGTAGAGATCCTCGACGGTCTTGATGAAGTGACTCTGGCCGACAATGATATTGCCGTTCTCCGGGATTTCGAGCCGAACCGCCTTGAGCTCCATGTTCCATCCATGATAATGGAACGTGCGCCCGGACCGGACTCGCAAGCCACTGCGCGGCCGCCTCAGCGTCCATCGCGACGGCTATGCCTTCTTCATTCCCGATGAGCCCGTGCCCGGCGTCGAAGGCGACATCTACATTCCCAAAGAGGACGCTGTCCGCGCCATGCACGGCGACCGCGTGGTGGTCCGCATCACCGGGTTCGAGCCCAATGGCCGCGCGCGCGGCCAGATTGTCGAGGTGCTCCGCCGCGCGCATCCTTCGGTGGTCGGCGAGTTCCGGATTCGCCGCCGCGGCCATTACGTCGTCCCGCATGACGACCGTATCCGGCAGTGGATCGAGATCCCCGAGTACCTCGCGTTTCCCGCCGGCGGCCCGGTGAACCGCGTCGGCGCGCGGGCGGTCGAGGTGAATTCCATCGAAGACCTGGAGGGCATGATCGTCAACGCCGAGATTCTCGAATTCGGCGACGATGGCGAGCGCCCCGTTGGCCGCATCACTGAGATCCTCGGCCGCCCCGACGATTTCGGCATCGATGTCGAGATCCTGATCCGCGCGCATCACATCCCGCACCAGTTTCCCGGCGATGTCCTGGAGCAGGCGCGCTCCATCCCCGGTCCGATCCCGGAATCCGAGATGGCCCGCCGCCGCGATTTCCGCGCGCTCGATATCGTCACCATCGACGGCGAAACCGCGCGCGATTTCGATGACGCGGTTTGGGTGGAGCAGCTCGAAAACGGCCACTGGGCGCTGCAAGTTCATATCGCCGACGTCGGCCACTACGTTCGGCCCGGCACTCCCATCGACCGTGAAGCGGCCCTGCGCGGCACCAGCGTCTACTTCCCGGATCGCGCGGTGCCCATGCTGCCCGTCGAGCTTTCCACCGATCAGTGCTCGCTGCGGCCGCAGGAGGACCGCCTGGTGCTCAGCGTGCTGCTCGAGCTCGGCCCGCGGGGCGAACCGGTCCGCACGGAGTTTACGCGCGGCGTAATTCGCAGCGTGGAACGGATGACGTACACGGCCGTCCACGGAGTCCTGGCGGGGGACGCCGCCTTGCGCGACCGCTATGCGAGCCTCATCCATCGGTTCGAGCTGATGCGCGACCTCGCGTTGATCCTCAACCGCAAGCGCCAGCGCCGCGGCTCCATCGACTTCGACCTGCCCGAGCCGCTGCTCGAATTCGACGAATTCGGCGAGATGACCGGCGTCACGCGCGCCCCGCGCAACGTCGCGCACCGCCTGATCGAGGAATTCATGCTCGCGGCGAACGAAGCCGTCGCGTCGCATCTCGAAGCGGCGGGCCTCCCCATGATCTTCCGCATCCACGAGCGCCCCGATCCCAAACGCGTCCTTGAATTCGAGCAGATCGCTGCGCATTTCGGCTACTCCCTTACGCCCGGCGGCGCTCCCGTCAAGCGCTTCCGCGAAACCACCGTCGCGCTCGACAACCCCAACCTCACTTCGCGCAACTATCAGAAGCTGGTCGCGAAGATCGAGGGCAAGCCGGAGGAGCGCATCCTGAGCTACCTGATGCTGCGGTCGCTCAAACAGGCGCGCTACAGCGACCGCAACCAGGGCCACTTCGCTCTCGCCGCGGAAAGTTACACGCACTTCACCTCGCCCATACGCCGCTACCCGGACCTGATCGTGCACCGAATTTTGGCCGCGCACCTGGACGGCGCGCGCTACGACCCCGACCTCGGCGCCATCGCCGATTGGTCTTCTGAAACCGAGCGCCGCGCCGCCGAAGCCGAGCGCGAGCTGGTGGAGTGGAAGAAGGTCAAGTTCATGATCGGCCGTGTGGGCGACGAGTTCCCCGCCCTGATCATCTCCACCACGCGCTTCGGTTTTTTTGTCGAGTTGGAAGAGCTGTTCATCGAAGGGCTGGTTCCGCTCGACGCGCTCCCCGGCGACCGCTTCACCTATCACGAGAACATCCGCAAGATCATCGGCGAGCGCAGCCGGCGCCAGTTCTCGATCGGCGACAAGGTCCGAGTGCGCCTGGATCGGGTGGACGGGGTGGAGAAGAAGCTGCAGTTTTCGGTGGTCGAGGCGGAGCGCAAGCGGAAGCGGGGGCGTTAAGGGGGCGAAGGAATTGAGAAGAACTCGGCGCAAACAAAAAAATACGAAACGAACCCATGGATGTGGCATAACCTCAAGTAAAGACAAGTCTTAACCCCTTTTAAAACGAACCCTTTCAGGTGCGGTTGGGAATGAGCCGGATTCGCGGTGCCATGTGCGCTCCTTTCCTCTCGGGTTAACACGAGCGGACGCGCCTGGACAGCGTTTCGGGGCGCCAAGTGCGGAGGAGAGGGGGGTTCCAGAGCAGGTGCGACCGTGATCCACATGGGACAATCAGTTAGGGGCGTGGGCGTTAGACAGCCGTGAGCCAGTTTCCTCCGGTACAATGAAGTCGCTATCGGACTGTGGAGGATACGGATGCGCAACGAGTTTACGGCCATCCTCGAGCGGGATGGGGATTGGTATATCGCCTACTGCCCCGAGATTCCTGGTGCGAGTGGCCAGGGGAGGACCAAAGAAGAAGCACGGGCAAGCCTGGCCGCGGCGATTGCACTTATTTTGGAGGATCGCCGTGAGGATTCGCTTCGGGGCGTGCCTGCTGTCGCTGAACGTGACACCGTGGTAGTGGAGTGAAGCGCAGCAGCTTGCTTCAGCACCTCCGGAAGCATGGTTGCTATCTCAAGCGCGAGGGCCGGGAACATTCGCTATGGACCAATCCGGCAACAGGCTGTGGAGGCAGTCGCCAGGCATACCGAGATCCCCAACGTGCTCGTTAGAAAGATTTGCCGCAATCTGTCAGTTCCGGAGATTGGCAAACCTGGGGCCACTGTCTAACGAGGCGCTGCAAGCGACGGCCAAAAACCGGTCCGCCCCGAGCTCCGAATCATCGAAGGCCTGGTTCCGCTCGACACGCTGCCCGGCGACCGCTTCACCTATCGCGAAAACATCCGCAAGATCGTCGGCGAGCGCACCCGGCGCCAGTTCTCGATCGGCGATAAAGTCCAGGTGCGGCTGGATCGGGTGGATGGAGTGGAGAAGAAGCTACAGTTTCCCGTGGTCGAACCCTCGCGGAAACGGAACCGCGCGCGTTAGGCAAGCCGTGCTGGTAGTATGTGAGGCATGCCCAAGCGAAGCGCAATGATCGGGCTGATGTTTGCCGGAGCGATCGCGTGCGCTCCGGCGCAGTGGCTGAACCAGCGAGACCCGCGGATCCCCCGCACGAAAGACGGCAAGCCGAATCTCTCCGCGCCCGCGCCGCGGGCGGCGAACGGCAAGCCCGACCTCTCCGGAATCTGGAAGGTCGACGGGACGCCGCGTCCGGAAATGGAGCGCCTGTTCGCCTTTTTGGGCGGATTCGAGGTGCCGGGTGACGACCCGCTCACGTTTAACAAGTACTTCATCAACATCATGGCGGATTTCAAGCCGGAGGACGATCCCATCCGGCCTGAGTTTGGGCCGCTGATGAAACAACACGGCCGAAACGCAAAGGACACTCCTACGACCCTCTGCCTCCCGATGGGCATGCCGTGGGTACATGGGCTGCCGGAGCCTTTCAAAATCGTTCAAACGCCCGGATTGACGGTGATGGTCTACGAGAGCGAACGGACGCGCCAAATCTTTACCGACGGGCGCAAGCACCCCTCGGATCCCGACCCTTCGTGGCTGGGATACTCGGTCGGCAACTGGGAAAAGGACACACTGGTGGTAGACACAATCGGGTTCAACGACCGAACGTGGCTGGATGCGATCGGCCATCCGCACAGCGAATCCCTGCACGTGGTGGAGCGCTTCCGCCGCCGCGACTTCGGTCATATGGATTTGCAGGTCACCTTCGAGGATCCCAAGGTGTACACGAAGCCGGTCACGGTAAATTACACCCAGACTCTGCTTCCGGACACCGACCTGTTGGAATACGTCTGCACCGAGAACGAGAGGTCCCGCGCTCACCTGCCGAACCCATAGAGGAGGCGAGTGCTGCTGTCGATCGCCTGTTGTATACTTGCTTTCAAATGGGATTCTTGAAATCGATTATCCTTCTAGCGGCCTGCGTCCCTCTGTCCGCGCAGTGGCCGAAGGCCCTGCCCCCTGGGGTGCCACGAACCCCCGACGGCAAACCCAACCTCTCTGCCCCCGCGCCCAAGAACCCGGACGGCAAGCCCGACCTCTCCGGACTCTGGCAGGCCGCCTCCGGCAAGTACCTTCAGAATCTCGCGGCCGACGGCGTTCAGGTTCCCGTGCTGCCCTGGGCGGACGCGTTTTTCAAGAAAATTCAGGCGAGCGAAGGCGCCGGCAGGCCGCAGGAGCGCTGTCTGCCTCACGGCATCCCCGACTACGACGCGCTGCCCATGCCCATCAAGATCGTCCAGACCCCGAAAAACATCGTGATTCTCTACGAGGCGTACAACCATTTCCGCCAGGTCTTCATGGACAGCCGCTCGCTTCCCAAGGATGCGCAGCCGACCTGGATGGGTTATTCCATCGGCAAGTGGGAGGGCGACACGCTGGTGGTCGATTCCAACGGCTTCAACGACCAGACCTGGATCGATGATGGCGGCCATCCGCACACCGAGGCGCTCCACATCACCGAGCGCTTCCGGCGAGTCGACTTCGGACATATCGAGTTGCAACTCATCGTCGACGATGCGAAAACGTACACCAAGCCCTGGGGCGCCACGCTGCGCCTCAATTTGCTTCCGGACGACGAGATCATCGAAAATATCTGCGAGAACGAAAAGGATTTCGCTCACATCGTCGGCAAGTAGCCGGGGAGGTCAAAATGAAAGTTTTCGGTTGCATCATGCTACTAGCGGCCGGCGTTCCCGCCTTCTCGCAGTGGCTGCATTTCTCCACGCCCGGCATCCCGCGAACGCCGGACGGCAAAGCCAACCTTTCGGCCCCTGCGCCTAAAACGGCCGACGGCAAGCCGGATCTGTCCGGAATCTGGAGGGGTACCGAAGACAAATACTTCAGAGACCTCGCTACGGGAGGACCCCCTGCTCCCATGCTTCCTTGGGCCGCTGCGCTGTTCAAGGAGCGCACGGAGAACCTGGAGAAAGGCCATCCCTCCGAGCGCTGCCTGGGACACGGCGTCACCGATTACGACACACAAACCTCGCTCCGCAGGATCATCCAGACCCCCCAAATGATCGCGTTCCTGTTCGAGGGATATAATCACTACCGCCAGATTTTCATGGACGGCCGTCCTCTCCCCGCGCCCACGCAGCCTTCGTATCTCGGCTACTCGGTGGGCAAATGGGAGGGAGACACGCTGGTGGTCGACAGCAACGGCCTCAATTCGGACGGCTGGCTGGATATGCACGGGCACCCGCAAACCGAATCGACGCACATCACCGAACGATTCCGCCGCGTCGACTTCGGGCACATCGACCTGGAACTCATTATCGACGACCCGACCGCCTACACCAAAACCTGGGGCGCGAAGGCGCACCTCATTTATGTTCCCGACATTGAGCTGATCGAATCCATTTGCGAAAACGAGAAGGATTTTATACACATGGTGGGGAAGTAGGAGTCAGGAGTCAGGAGTCAGAATCATGAAGTATATGATCCTTGTGGCGGTCTGGATGTGCGCGCCCCTTTCGGCGCAGTGGCTGCACTACCCCACGCCGGGGATTCCGCGGACACCGGACGGCAAAGCGAATCTCACGGCCCCGGCTCCCAAAACAGCCGACGGCAAGCCGGATCTGTCCGGAATCTGGAGGGCCACCGAAGACAAGTACTTCAGAGACCTCAGTGCTGGCGGGCCTCCGGTTCCAATGCTTCCGTGGGCGGCCGCGCTCTTTAAGGAGCGCAAGGAGAATCTGGAGAAGGGCCATCCGTCCGAGCGCTGCCTCGGACACGGCGTCACCGATTACGACACGCTGGGCACGCGCCGCAGGATTGTCCAGACCCCTACGATGATTGCGTTCCTGTTCGAGGGATATAATCACTACCGCCAGATCTTCATGGACGGCCGCCCTCTCCCCAAGCCGACCCAACCTTCCTATATGGGCTATTCGATCGGCAGGTGGGAAGGCGACACGCTTGTCGTCGAAACCAACGGCCTCAACAATGAAGGCTGGCTGGATATGGACGGCCACCCCCAAACCGAATCGACGCACATCACCGAGCGCTTCCGCCGCCGCGACTTCGGTCACATGGACCTGGAGCTGATCATCGACGACCCCACCGCGTACACCAAAGCCTGGAGCGCGAAAGTGCCCATCGTGTATGCTCCCGACGATGAGCTGATCGAAGACATCTGCGAAAACGAGAAGGATCTGCCCCACATGGTTGGCAAGTAGGAGTCAGGAGACAGGAGTCAGGAGTCAGGAGTCAGAATGAACTACCCCACGCCCGGACGCCGCACTGGAATACGCCGCCATCAATCCCACGCTAGGGTAGTGGATGCGCGCCCACTGTTGCGGCGAGGTCGTTCCGCAGCTCCACTTTCCCGCGTGGCAGGATTGCAAAGAAAGTGCTGCCCACGTCAAGCTTGCTTTGAAGTCCAACTCGGCCGCCCTGCGCTTCAACGATCCGTTTGGTAAGCGCCAGGCCGAGTCCAGCACCTTGAAACTGTTTGGCGACGCCGGCGTCGAGCTGGTGGAATTCTTGAAACAGATGCTCCTGGTCCTTCTCCGCAATGCCGATACCCGTGTCTTGCACCTCCAGCCGGAACCAGGTTTCGGCCTGGGCTAGCACGCGGACCGTGATGTTGCCCTTGGGAAGCGTAAATTTCAGAGCGTTGGATAGGAAGTTGAACAGAACCTGCCTGAATCTGGCTGGGTCAAGGAAGGCAAATCGGCCGTCGGGATCGACCTCGGACCGGATTTGAATCTCTTTTTGCACCGCCATGAATGTCAGCATCTGCATTGTTTCTTTGATGGATCGCTCTAGATCGACCGCTTCAGGCCGGAACGTCATTTTTCCGGCTTCAACCTTGGCGAGGTCCAGGACATCATTGATGAGGTGCAGCAAGTGTCGAGCCCCTCCGAGGATCTCTCCCAGATACTCGCACTGGGCCTCATTCACAGGTCCCGGAATCCCGTCGATCAACACTTCGCTGAATCCTGTGATGCTGTTAAGCGGAGTGCGAAGCTCGTGGCTCATGTTTGCCAGGAACTCGCTCTTGAGTTGCGTGGCCCGCAGAATTTCGGCGTTTTGACTTTCGAGAAGGGCGGTCTTTTCGCGGAGCTCGGCCCCCGATTTCTGAAGTTCCTCTTGCGTGACGTCACGCGATTCGACGGCCTTATCGAGACGTGACCACGCCAGCAAGGCCAGTATCAAAGACATGAGCGAGCCACTCATCAGACGCACCTGCGCATCCCTTGCGGTCTGTTGCTGCTCCTGCGAGCGCCTCTCCACCTGCGCATCCGAATCGCGGCGCATCTCGTCGACGCCGGCGCGAATCTTGGCCATCGCGGCTTCACCGCCGCCATTCAGCACCCTTTGACGGGCTGCTTCGAAACCAGCCGTTCGGCGGAGTTGGATGGTCTCGGCCAATCCCGAGAATTTGATGCGAACCTGCTCTTCGATGACGTTCAGGTGGGCGCGCTCGCCGGGGAAAACGTCCTCAATCGAGCGAAGTCCGTTCAGAGTGTTCTTCGTGTCTTGGACTCCGGCTTCGTAATCGGCCAGATGGCTCTGTTTGCCCGTGAGCACGTAGCCACGCTGGCCCATTTCCGCACGTTCGATGCTTGACAGGACCCGCTCAATCTGGGTGATTGTCTGATGGGCGCGCTCGGTCCAGTCAATGTCGCGCCCCCAACGGATTAGGCTCCACGCTGCAAAGCTCCAGACCACGGCGTATAGGGCTAGGCCCGTGAAAAAGCCGAGCCGAATCTTTTGCCGTAGCGTAAGACTCACGCCAACTTTTCTCGTCCAAGGCGGTCCGGCGCCCATTCGTCATGTTCACCGCCGGGTCTCGGCAACAGCCGCATGATCCGCAGCACCACGTCTTTGGGGTCGAACGGCTTGGCAGCGTAATCATTGGCCCCGATGGCGAGCGCCATGCTGATGTCGCTCCTGTGTTGGCGCGCGGTGAGCATCAGGATCTGAACCGCGTGATTCTTCTGGGCTCTACGAATCTCCCATAATATCGCCATCCCGTCGACTTTCGGCATGCCGATGTCCAGAACCAGGACATCCGGCGAGAGACTACGGACTGCGTCCAAGGTCTCGTGGCCGTCGTGCGCCGAGTGGCAAATCACTCCCAGCTCACCCAGCATAGAGGTCAGTAGTGCATGAACCGTGGGATCATCGTCGGCAATAATCACAAGCGACTTCGGGTTCTTCTCTGTCTGTGGCCGCTGCCGTCCGGGTTTCTGTCCGATCACACGCAGCGCGCGGCATAGTAGTTCTTCAGAGTCCCATGGCTCAAGAACGAAATCGACCGCGCGATCGAGCGGAGCCAGCTTGGAATCCAGCAGCACCGTTCTGGAAGAGACCAGCAGGATGGGTTTTTTGAGAAGCGGTTGGGCCAGAACCGATTTCCAGGAATGGATGCCTTCCTCAGTGCACGCGTTGAGGACGATAAGATCGTGCGCTTGGAGCGCCTCCGTGCTCGGCCCCCCCGAAAATCCTCCGAGATCGCGCGCGACTGCTTGGACCTGCTCGAACGCAGCGCGAACGCGGGCCGCCTCGTTCTTGCTGAATCCGATAAACCCTACTTGTTTGGACGCCAGACCGTGGACCAGGTCCGCCGGAACAGCGGGTTCGTCTTCACTTCCCATGCACCGGACGAAGAGTGCTCGCATTTCCTCGAATCCGTTGGCGGCGCGCTGTTGCCAATGCAAGGGTAGACTCTCGAGCAGCTCTTCGAGTTTTCTCGCACGGGCGGTAATCTCAGGAAATCCAAGCGTCCCGCCCATGCCAACCCAATGGTGAACCAGCCGCCGTACCGCCTCGAGTTCGTCGCCAGAGAGGTCTGTTTCGGCGTATCGGCGGCTGGATTCCACGCCTTCCGCAATGAACCCATTTCTGAGCTCGCGCCGAAGGTCGTTCGGGTCTCCGAACTCCGGTTTCGCGCCGGAGGTTTGTTCGCCGGAGCTTCCCAGGTACTTGCGGATCTGATCGACGAACGTGCGGGTGTCGATGGGCTTGGACATGTAACCATCACAGCCCGCAGCTTTCACTCGCTCTTCATCACCTCGCATCGCATAAGCTGTTACCGCCACGATGATCACGTCGTGTGTGATGGGGTCCTCTCTCAGGCGGCGAGTCAGCTTCAGGCCATCCATCCCGGGGAGCTGGATGTCCATCAGAATCAGCCGGGGACGAAAGGAGCGCAGCATCTCTAATGTCTCGGTGCTGTCAGTTGCCGTTCGAACTTCGTAACCCGCATTCGCTAGCAGCAAGCGGGCGAGTTTGACATTCGAGGGGTTATCGTCGACAATCAGGATCGGTTCATTTGCCATGCGGAGATCCTATAGATCTGGATCGGCGGAACGCTCCTTGCTCATTAGGTGCCGCCCAGGATCAAACGGCCAAAGTTGATTCCTCCCATAGTGCCTCCTTGGCGAACCGGACGATCCTATGCCCGCCTGAGGACACAGGCAAGAGGGTGCGGGGTCTGGGGGACACGGTAGGTTGAAACCGCCTTTGCTCTAGCATCGCCCCGCGCGATCCAACCTGAGCGTGACGACCGATTGCACGGGAGACTGTGTATACTGGCGTGGAGGGAGGCCAGGATGAAAGTCCTCGGATTAATCTTGATCGCGGCCGGGACATTCGCTCCGCTTTCCGCGCAGTGGCTGCACTATCCCACGCCCGGGATTCCGCGCACGTCCGACGGAAAGCCGAACCTCTCCGCCCCCGCGCCGAAAATGCCGGACGGCAAACCGGATTTGTCCGGCATCTGGGTGGCCGCCGACAACAAGCATCTGGCCGATCTCGCCGACGGGGCCGAAGTTCCCATGCTGCCTTGGGCGGCGGCTCTCTCCAAGGAGCGCACGGAAAATCTCGCCAAAGGCCATCCATCCGAACGTTGCCTCACGCACGGCGTGACGGATTTCGACACGCTGGGGATTCCCTGGAAGATCCTCCAGACGCCGAAATCCATCGCCATTCTTTACGAGGCGTACAACCACTACCGCCAGATCCTGATGGACGGCCGTCCTCTGCCCACGCCCACGCAGCCTGCCTACATGGGCTACTCGGTCGGCAGATGGGAAGGAGACACTCTGGTGGTCGATACCACCGGGTTCAACGATCAGGGTTGGATCGACAACAAGGGGCGTCCCCAAACCGAAACGACGCACGTGACCGAGCGCTTCCGCCGCCGCGACTTCGGGCATATCGACCTCCAGCTCACGGTCGAGGACCCGGCGGCTTACACCAAGCCCTGGGGCGGATCCCTGGTCCTCAATTACGTCCCCGACATCGAGCTGGTCGAATACATCTGCGAAAACGAAAAGGACCTTCCGCACATGGTCGGGAAATAATGAGGCGCACTCTCTTGGCGGTGATCGCGATCTCGGCGCCGCTCGGCGCGCAATGGCTGCACTATCCCACGCCCGGGATACCGCGCACTCCGGACGGCAAACCGAATCTGTCCGCGCCTGCGCCCAAGACTGCGGACGGCAAGCCCGACTTGTCGGGCATCTGGTCCACCGCCGACATGAAATACCTGGCCAATCTCGCGGCGGATGGAATCGAGGTTCCCTTCCAGCCCTGGGCGGCCGCCCTTTATAAGGAGCGCCGCGAGAACCAGGGCAAAGGCCACCCGTCCGAGCGCTGCCTCACGCACGGCGTGACGGATTTCGACGCGCTGAGCGTTGGCTGGAAGCTCCTCCAGACTCCTGGAACCATCGCGATTCTGTACGAGGCTTACAACCACTACCGCCAGATCCTCCTGGACGGCCGTCCTCTGCCCGAGCCCACGCAACCTGCGTATATGGGCTACTCGGTCGGGCATTGGGAAGGCGACACGCTAGTGGTGGACAGCCGCGGGTTCAACGATATCGGCTGGCTGGATGACGGCGGGCATCCCCAAACCGAAGCGCTGCACGTCACCGAACGCTTCCGGCGCCGCGACTTCGGCCACATGGACATTCAGCTCATCATCGACGATCCGAAAGCGTATACCAAACCATGGGGGCCCACCTTGCACCTGGAGTTGCACGCGGACGAGGAGTTGATTGAGTCCATCTGCGAAAATGAGAAAGATGCTCCGCACATGGTGGGGAAGTAGGAGTCAGGAGCCAGGAGTCAGGAGTCAGGAGTCAGAAATGAAGCGTATTCTCGTTGCCGTGATCGCGATCTGCGCGCCGCTGCCGGCGCAATGGCTGCACTACCCCACTCCCGGCATTCCGCGAACGCCGGACGGAAAACCGAATCTTTCGGCACCGGCGCCCAAAACCGCGGACGGCAAGCCGGATCTGTCCGGAGCGTGGTCGGCCATGGGCATCAAATACTTCTTTGACCTCACTGCGGACGGGACTGAGGCTCCCCTGCTGCCAAAGGCGGCGGCGCTCTATAAGGAGCGGCTGGCGCTACTCCAGAAAGGCCATCCCTCCGAGCGTTGCATCGGCCACGGCCCGACGGACTACGCCACGCTACCCGCGCCCCGCCGGTTCATCCAGACGCCTACGATGATTGCGGTCCTGTACGAGTCCTATAACCACTACCGTCAGATCTTCCTGGACGGCCGTGCCCTGCCTCCGGTCACGCAGCCTGCCTACATGGGCTACTCGGTTGGGCATTGGGACGGCGACACGCTGGTGGTCGAAACCACCGGCCTCGATGAGCGGGGCTGGCTGGATATGAACGGACACCCCCAATCCGAGACGACGAAGATCACGGAGCGCTACCGCCGCCGCGACTTCGGGCACATGGAGCTCCAGCTCATCATCGAAGATCCGAATGCGTATGCCAAGCCCTGGGGCGTGAATCTGGTCCTCAATTATTTTGCCGACGAAGACATGATTGAGAATATGTGCGAGAACGAGAGGGATTACGGACACCTGGTTGTCCATGGCAAGGAGGGAAAGTGAAATCGCTCCTGCTTCTGGCGGCTTGCCTGCCGGTCACGGCACAGTGGATCCACTACCCCACTCCGGGAATTCCGCGCACTCCGGACAGCAAGCCCAACCTCTCCGCACCCGCACCTAAGACTGCGGACGGCAAGCCGGATCTGTCCGGGCTCTGGACACGCACCAACAACCCAAATTATTTTTTTGACCTCACCACGAAGGCGGAGGAAGCCCCCATGCTGCCCTCGGCGGCCGCACTCTATAAACAGCGCCTGGCAGCGTTGCAAAAGGGCCATCCGTCGGAGCGCTGCGTCGGTCACGGCCCAACCGACTACGCCACGCTAGGCCAGCCTCGCAGAATCATCCAGACGCCTCAAATGATCGCGATCCTGTACGAGTCCTATAACCACTTCCGCCAGATTTTTCTGGATGGCCGTGCCCTGCCTCCGGTCACGCAACCCGCCTACATGGGCTACTCCGTCGGGCATTGGGACGGAGACACGCTGGTGGTCGAGACCAGCGGTCTCGACGAGCGCGGCTGGCTGGATATGAACGGGCACCCTCAAACCGAAACGACGAAGATCACCGAGCGCTACCTGAGGCGGGACTTCGGGCACATGGATCTGCAACTCATCATCGAGGACCCCAACGCGTATTCGAAGCCCTGGGGCGTAAACCTGGCCCTCAATCTGTTCGCCGATGAAGACATGATTGAGATGATGTGCGAAAACGAAAAGGACTATCGGCATATGGTCGGAAAATAGGAGGCTTTGTACTATGCGTCATCTTCTGATTCTTCTCGCAACGCTCATTCCCGTTTCGGCGCAATGGATCCACTACCCCACTCCGGGGATTCCCCGAACGCCGGATGGAAATCCGGACCTCTCGGCCCCCGCGCCCAAGACCGCGGATGGCAAGCCCGACATTTCGGGAATCTGGGTGGCCGTCAACGCCAAATATCTTAACGATCTGGCAGCGGATGGGATTAACGTTCCGATGCTGCCATGGGCGCAGGCGCTCTACAAGCAGCGAAAGGACAACATGGGGAAGGGCAGGCCGTCGGAGCGCTGCCTCACGCGCGGCGTCGTGGATTTCGACACGATCCCCATGAACATCAAGTTCATCCAGACGCCCGGAACGATCGCTGTTCTCTATGAGGAATACAATCACTACCGCCAGATCTTCATGGATGGCCGCCCTCTGCCCAAGCCCGTCCAACCTGCCTACATGGGCTACTCGATCGGCCGGTGGGAGGGAGACACGCTGGTGGTCGACACGACCGGCTTCAACGACATCGGCTGGCTGGACAACAACGGCTACCCCCAGACCGAATCGCTGCACGTGACCGAGCGCTTCCACCGCCGCGACTTCGGGCACATGGACCTTCAGATCACCATCGACGACTCGAAAGCGTACACGAAGCCCTGGACAGTCACCGTGGCAGGCTTCCGGTATCTTCCCGACACGGAGATCATAGAAAATATCTGCGAAAACGAGAAGGACTTTCAGCATATGGTCGGGAAATAAAGCAGTCAGCCTTCAGCGTTCAGCCGTCAGCCTCCCATGGGGAGGCGCTGAGCGCTGAAAGCTGAAAGCTGGTTAGGAGGTAACTATGAAGGCACACACGGTCATGATCGCGATAGCGTTGGCGGCATCGGCCCCTGCCTTCTCGCAGTGGCTGCGCTATCCCACGCCCGGAATTCCGCGAACCGCGGACGGCAAACCGAACCTGTCCGCGCCCGCGCCGAAAATGCCCGACGGCAAGCCCGACCTCTCCGGAATCTGGGTGGCCGCCGACGGCAAGTATCTGCCGAACCTCGCGCTCGACGGAGTGGAAGTCCCCTTCCTGCCCTGGGCCGCGGCGCTCTATAAGGAGCGCCAGGCGAACCACGGGATGGGCCGCCCGTCGGAGCGCTGCCTCACCCACGGCGTCACGGATTTCGACGCATTGGGCACGCCTCGCAGGTTCATTCAGACTCCTGGAATGCTCGTGATCATCTTCGAGGCCTACAATCACTGGCGTCAGATCTTCCTCGACGGCCGCCCTCTGCCCCAGACCATCCAGCCCGTCTATATGGGCTACTCGGTCGGCAAGTGGGACGGAGACACCCTGGTGGTCGACACTACAGGTTTCAACGACCGGGGATGGCTCGATGACGGAGGGCACCCGCAAACCGAACAACTGCACGTGACCGAACGCTTCCGGCGGCGCAACTTCGGGCATATCGATCTTCAGCTCACCATCGACGACCCGGGCGCCTACGCCAAACCTTGGACGGTGAATCTGTCGGGCTTCAATTTCTTTGCGGATCAGGAACTGATGGAATCCATTTGCGAGAACGAGAAGGACGTTCAGCACATGGTGGGGAAATAGGAGTCAGGAGTCAGGAGACAGGAGTCAGAATGATGAAGCGCATTCTCGTTGCAATGATCGCGATCTGTGTGCCGCTCTCCGCGCAATGGTTGAATTACCCGACCCCGGGCATTCCTCGCCTGGCCAACGGCAAGCCCAATCTCGAGGCGCCGGCCCCCAAGACGGCCGACGGCAAGCCGGACCTCTCCGGGCTCTATGACATCGACAACGGACGGCTTTTCCAGGACATCGCCGCCGACATCAAGCCACAGGACTTCCCGATCCAGCCTTGGGCCGCGGCGCTCGCCAAGCAGCGGGAGGAGGACATGCGCAAAGGCGATCCCTACTCGCATTGCCTCCCCCCGATCGTGCCCAGGATCAACTCCGGCAACCGTCCGTTCAAGATCCTTCAGTTGCCGGGACTCGTGGCGATTCTCTACGAAACCGGTTACCTGTTTCGGCAAATCTTCACCGATGGCCGCCCTCTGCCCAAGGATCCTCAGCCCGCCTGGATGGGATACTCGGTCGGCAAATGGGAAGGCGATACGCTGGTAGTCGACACCATCGGCTTTCAGGATCGGGGGTGGCTTGATGGCAATAAGGGTCATCCCCACACCGACGCCATGCACGTCACCGAGCGCTTCCGCCGCGTCAATTTGGGACACCTGGAGATCCAGTCCACCATTGACGACCCCAAAGCCTACACCAAACCCTTCACCGTGACTCAAAAATTGCACCTGCTGGCCGACAGCGAGATTCTCGAGAACATTTGCAACGAGAATGAGAAGGACGCGGCGCACCTGGTCGGCAAGTAAAGTAGCGGCTCCCCGGTAAAATTTCTATCCGAAAGGTTAGCCTTCTAACCGAAATGTGAGCTATTAACCTCGAAATCTGCCGGTCTTCGTCTAAAACTCCTGCGAATTCAGCGCCCGCTCGTTGGCACTTCACGTGCTTCACGTCCACGCCTAGAAGGAGGCTCCATGCTACCACATCAAGTGGCTCTGGTCTCGGATACCCCCGTGATCAATTTTCCCAGTGTTTCCAGGCTGAGCGCCGCGCTTCAAAAACAGGCGACTCGCGACCTTTCGCCGGTTTGGGGCGTCAGCGCCACCGTCGACGCGTTCGAGCGGTTGGAAGACGTCCCGATCGGCTACTGGCCGATCATCATTCTCGATGACATCCAGGCGCCGGGCGCCGCAGGCTTTCACACCGACGACAACGGTCAACCGTTCGCCCTGGTGCAAGCCTCGACCGGATGGCCCCTGACGGCCAGCCATGAGTGCCTGGAAATGCTGGTGGATCCGTTCGGCAACCGCACGGTTGCGGGCGCGCCTCCGCCGCAAGCTACCGGCTCGGCTGCCCAGTTGGAGCGGGTGACGTATCTGGTGGAGGTGGGCGATCCTTGCGAAGCGGATGCCTTCGCCTATTCCGTGAACCGGATTCGCCTGTCCGACTTCATCACGCCCCACTACTACGATCCGGACGGGAGCACGGGAGGCCGGTTTAGCTTCCGGGGACACGTTCCGGGCCCCCACAGGGTGCTGCAAGGGGGGTACGTGAGCTTCGGCGATCCGATCACCAACGAATGGTTCCAGATCCGGTTTTTCGGCGCTCAGCCCGAGACGGTTTCTCTCGGGGTCCTGCAAACCTCGGGCAAGACCCTGCGCGAGGCCATCGACGCCGCCGTGAGGCGCGATCGCAGGGGTTACCGGACACAGCCGCCTCTTGCCGCAGCGGCGGCAGCGGCCAGCGTCGCGGGTTCCGTACGTTCCAGCGCGGGCCGCGCCGAGACTCTCCGGCGCAGTATCCAGGCGCTGAAGTAGTGCTGGCATCCTCTCGCGGCGCCCGCGCGCCTGTACACTAAGGAGTACGATGCCTGAGAACGACAACACCGAAGAGCGGGCACAAATCGAACGCGCTAAGCGGCTGCGGGCCCACATCGAAAGGCTCAAGGCGGGTGAGGAACCTCCCAAAGCCGCTCCCAAGTCGATCAAAGAACAATTGCGCGAGCGGAGCCGGAAAAAGAAGCCGGTCGCTCCCCGGTGATTGGACACTAATACAGCGGCCGCTCGCCCGCCGGCCGCGTCTTCCATCGCCGGTGAATCCATAGCCACTGATCCGGATACTCGCGGATCACCGATTCCAGGTGTGCGTGGATGCGCTGCGTGTCCTGCTCGACGTCGCCCGTCATCTCGAGCGCCGGATAGAACCGCAGCACATAGCGGCGCTCGGCTTCCGACCACAGCGCAAATCCCGGCACTACGGCCGCACCGCTGTGATGCGCCAGCTTCACGAACGCGCTGCCGGCGCACGCCTTCACGCCGAAAAAATCGATGAACACGCCCTCTTCGGCAAGCGTGTTCTGATCGATCAGGATGCCCACCGCCTCGCCCGCCTTGAGCGCCCGCAAGATCTCTCTCGCCGCGTCCCTCTTGGTGATGATGTGATTGCCGGAGAGGGCGCGCCGCCGCTCCACCAGTTGGTCCAAGCGCGGGTTATCGAGTGGCCGCACTACGATGTGCATCGGAGCCGTCATCAGAGCGTGCGCAAACGCGCTGAACTCCCAGTTACCCAGGTGCGCGGTCGCTACCAGCACGCCGTGGCCGCGCGTCAGCGCGCTCTGAAAGTTTTCGAGCCCCTCGTACCGGATCCATCTGCCGACATTGTCTCGCGTGATCTTCGGAAAGCGCGCAAACGTGACCAGCATTCGCGCGAGGGAACGATACATCCGGTCGATCACGGCCGGGTCGCGAATGCCGGCGATCGCCAGATTGATCGAAGCAATTCGCCGGAAGCGGGGGGCCGCCAGATCGAAGAGATTGACGTAGAGTCGCGCCAGCGGCGGGCACAGAGCAACGCTGGCGAGGATGAACCTCACTCGATCCAGCCGCCGCCGAGCACCAGGTCGCCCGCATAAAACACGGCGCCCTGCCCCGGGGTGACGGCACGCTGCGGCTGATCGAAGCGCACCTCGACGCGCGAGGCATCCGCCGAGGGCACAATCGTCGCCTCGGCAGCGGCGTGCTTGTTGCGGATCTTCACTTCGGCTCGCGCTGGCTCCGAAGGAGGCGCGATCGAGATCCAGTTCACGCCGTTCACCTGCATCGCCGGGCGCAGCAGGTCCTCGTTCCGGCCGACGACCACCCGCCGTGTCGCGGGCTCGGTCGCGATCACGTACAGCGGCTCTCCCACGGCCACCCGCAGGCCCCGCCGCTGGCCGACGGTGAAGTGGTGCACACCCGAGTGCTCGCCGACCACACGTCCGTCCGCGGTCACCAGTTCTCCACTGGTGTCCTCCGGCTCGATTCCCTGTTCGCGAAAATACGCGTCGATAAACCCGGCGTAATCGCCGTTCGGAACGAAGCAAATCTCCTGGCTGTCGGGTTTGGCCGCGGTCGGGATGCCGAGCTCGCGCGCCAGCTCGCGCACCGCCGGCTTGTCCATTCCGCCGAGGGGAAACATCGTGCGCGAGAGCTGTTCCTGCTTCAGGCCGAACAGAAAATAGGTCTGGTCTTTGGCCCGGTCCGCGCTGCGCCGCATCTCCCAACGCCCGCTGTCGGGATTCCAGTCGAGCCGTGCGTAGTGGCCCGTGGCGATCCGCCCGGCGCCCACGCCCTCCGCCATTTCCAAGAATTGGTCGAACTTGATGAAGTTGTTGCAGAGAGTGCACGGGATAGGCGTGCGTCCGGCGAGGTACTCCTCGATGAACGGCTTCACCACCTGGTCCTCGAATCGCTGCTCGAAGTTCACGACGTAATAAGGAATGCCCAGATGCTGGGCCACGTGCCGCGCGTCATACACGTCCTCGAGCGAGCAGCAGCGGCCGGTCGGTCCGTCCGGCGCGAGCTCCGGCAAACGCCGCTGGTTCCAGAGCTGCATCGTGAGGCCGATCACGCGCTCGCCGCGGCGGTGCAGCATTCCCGCGACCACGGAGCTGTCCACGCCGCCCGACATCGCCACCGCGATGGTCTGCTCAGGCATACGCCGGCGCCAGCTTTCGCAGGTGGGCCACGATCTCGGCGACGGCTTCGATCAGCGCGTCCACCTGCCCGGCCGTATTCGAGCGGCCGAGAGAGAACCGCAGGCTGGAGCGAGCCTGCTCCCGCGTCAGCCCGATCGCAGTCAGCACGTGCGACGGCTCGGTCACGCCGCTTGAGCACGCCGAGCCGCTCGACACCGCGAATCCCTTCAGGTCGAGAGCGATCAGCAGCGGCTCGCTGTCGATTCCATCGAACCGGATGTTCGACGTGTTGGGGGTTCGCGGCGCGCCCGCGCCGTTCACGTGCGAATCCGGCACGCGATCGAGAATCCCCTGCTCCAGACGATCCCGCAATTCCCGCTCGCGCGCGCACTCCCCGGCGCCGAGCTCGACGATCCACTCGGCCGCGCGCCCCAGGCCCACCGCGCCGGCCACGTTCTCGGTCCCTGCGCGCATCTCGCGCTCGTGATGTCCGCCGTGGAGCATCGCGGTGAGCTTGGTGCCCTTGCGTACGTACAGCGCGCCCACGCCCTTCGGCGCATAAAACTTGTGCCCGCTGATCGAGTACAGGTCCACGCCCAGATCGGCCACGTTCACCGGAATCTTGCCGGCCGCCTGCACGCCGTCGGAGTGAAACACCACGCCGGCCTCGCGCGCGATCCTGGCGATCTCCTCCACCGGCTGGATCGTGCCCAGCTCGTTGTTGGCGTGCATCACGCTGACGATCTTCGTACCCGGCCGCAACGCGCGCCGAATCTCCTCCGGATCGACCACGCCGCGGCCATCCACCGGCACGCGCGTCACCCCCGCGAGTTTCGCGCTGGCGCCGAGCACCGCCGGATGCTCGATCGTCGTCGTGACGGCGTGGCCATCCTGCGCGATGCCGAATAGAGCCAGGTTGTCCGCCTCGGTGCCGCCGCTGGTGAACACGATCTCTTCGGCCGTCGCGCCGAGCATTTCCGCGACACGCCTCCGCGCTTCATCCAGAGCGTGGCGCGCCATCTGGCCGAAATAATGGATACTGGAAGCGTTGCCGTACACCTCGGTCATCACCGGCGCGATAGCCGCGAACACCTCGGGCGAGACGGGTGTGGTCGCGTTGTGATCGAAGTAATATCGTTGCACGGGCTTCCCTTCTCAGTTTATCAATGAGCGGCCTGATTACTCTCACCACCGATTTTGGCCAGGCCGATCACTTCGTCGGCGCGATGAAGGGCGTGATTCTCAGCATCGCGCCTCGCGCGCGTATCATCGACATCACGCACGAGATCTCGCCCTACGAGCTAAACGAAGCGGCCTTCGTGATCGCGCAGACTTGGCGCTACTTTCCCAAGGGGACGATTCACGTCGTCGTCGTCGATCCCGGCGTCGGCAGCGCGCGCCGGCCGATTCTCGCCGCCGCCGGAGGCCACTATTTCATCGCGCCCGATAACGGAGTGCTGACGATGATCTACGACGCCGCGCCGGCGAAAGTACGTGAGATTTCCAATGCCAGGTTGATCGGCAAGCACGTCAGCCGCACCTTCCACGGCCGCGACGTCTTCGCTCCCGCCGCCGCGCACCTCGCGCGCGGAGTGCCTCCCGCCCGATTCGGCAAGCTGATCAAAGACTCGACGCGCTTCTCTGTGCTGAAACCAACCCGCCGGGCGCGCCACGTCTGGTCGGGATCGATTCTCAAAGGGGATCGCTTCGGCAACCTGATCACGAATTTCCACATCGACGAATTCCCGGACGTGAAGACGCGGCCCATCGAGCTGCGCATCGGCCTCGAACGGGTGCGCCGCCTGGCGCTGACTTACGCCGAAACCGAGATCGGCGAGGTGTTCGTCATCGTCGGAAGCTCGGGCTATCTGGAAGTAGCCGCCAATCAGGCCTCGGCCGCGAAAACGCTCGGCTGCGGGGCGGGCGCGCCGGTCGAGCTGGAAATCTTCTACGGCCGCGCCTGATCGAAAAACTCGCGCGCCGCTTCCACCGTCCGCCGGATATCGTCCTCGCTATGCGCCGCCGAAACGAATCCCGCCTCAAACTGCGAAGGCGCAAGATAGACCCCGCGCTCGAGCATGAAGTGGAAAAACCGGCCGAAGCACGCCGTGTCGCTGCGTTTGGCCGAATCCCAATCCGTCACCGGATCGGGCGTGAAGAAGAACGTGAACATCGAGGCCACGCGATTGATCGTCATGCCCGGCGGCGTCCACTCACATAGCTGCGCTGAGCGCGCTTCGAGCGCGTCGTAAACTTCCGGGTGCGCGATCAAGTGCCTCAGCATCGCCAGACCCGCCGACACCGCCAGCGGATTGCCCGACAGCGTCCCGGCCTGATACACCGGCCCCAGCGGCGCGACCTTTTTCATGATGTCGGCGCGCCCGCCGTAAGCCCCGATCGGCAAACCTCCACCGATGATCTTTCCGAGCGTGGTCAAGTCCGGCTGGATGCCGAACCGTTGCTGCGCGCCGCCGAGCGCCACCCGGAAGCCCGTCATCACTTCATCGAAAATCAACAGCGACCCGTGCCGTGCCGTCAGCTCGCGCAACGCTTCGAGGAATCCCGGCGCCGGAGGAACGCAGCCCATGTTGCCCACCACCGGCTCGACGATCACCGCAGCGATTTCGCTCCCGCGCTGAGCGAATGCCTTCTCCGCGGCCGCAATCGAGTTGAACGGGAGTGCGATCGTCGTCTCCGCGAATCCCCTGGGGACTCCCGCCGAATCCGCGATGCCCAGCGTCGCGAGGCCGGAGCCGGCCTTCACCAGCAGCGAATCGACGTGGCCGTGATAACAGCCCTCGAACTTGATGGTCAGGTCGCGGCCGGTGAAGCCGCGCGCCACGCGCAACGCGCTCATCGTAGCTTCGGTGCCGGAATTGACCAGGCGCACCATCTCCATCGACGGCACGGCATGGCGGATCAGCCCGGCCATCTCGATCTCGCGCTCGGTGGGCGCTCCGAAACTGATGCCCGTGTCCAGTGCTTCGCGCAGCGCGTCGATCACGGCCGGAAACCGGTGCCCCAGCAGCAGAGGCCCCCACGAGCCCACATAGTCGCTATAGGAGTTGCCGTCGGCATCGAAAATGCGCGGGCCCTCGCCGCGCACGATAAAGCGCGGCACGCCGCCCACTCCGCGAAACGCACGCACCGGAGAATTCACGCCGCCGGGAATCAGAGCCTGCGCCCGTGCGAACAAATCCTCGGATTTCGCGGTCTTCATAGACTCGCGCGCGAGCTGCCCGGAATCAGCCGGTTCAGGAAAAGGTTCATCAGCGCTTCCTGCAGCGTGCCGTTGAGGTTGCGGAGGAGGCGGCTCTTGAGCCCCAGATACGGCTGCGTGCCCGCGAACAGGTCCTGCATCAGGTCGCGGAAGCGCGGGCTGCGCCGGATGAACTGGACCATGCGCGCCGGCACGGAGTTGAACATGAAGCTGCCGATGAACACGCGCTTGGCGAGCGTGGCGGCGAACTCCAGATCGAGCGCGAATTCGCGCGCCAGCGCGGCCCGGTACGCCGCCGCCTTTTCCAGCAGCGCGTGCGCGTCGTCGAGCACCACGCGGCTGGCCAGATCGCCCGACCGCATCGCGTAGTACAAGCCTTCGCCCGTGATCGGGTCGACCAGCCCGCCGGCGTCGCCCACCGCGAGCCATCCCTCGCCTGCCACGCGATTGGTGCGCCAGCCCGGCGTTTCCAGCGATGGCAGCATGTGGCTGTAGAACGCCGCGTCCTTGCGCGGGATGCCGCGCTCGTTCATGTAAGCTTCCAGGCGCGTGCGCAGCGATTGCGCCGGCTCGCCCTTGCCGCAAATCCCCACCGAAAGATGCCCGCAGCGCGGGAACACCCAGATGTAGCCTTCGAGACGGGGCAGAAACTGAATGTCGATGTGCTCCTGCGACGCGGGCACGTAGTAGCCGAGCGCGCTCATGGTGTCCTTGGCGCTCCACTCGGTCCCCACTTGGCGCAGAGGATTGCGCGCGCCCGTAGCCACGATGCAGAAGTCGGCTTCGGCTGCGCCCGACTGCGTGCGCAAGCGCCAGCCGCTGCCGCGCCGCTCGATCCCCAGCACGCGCGTCTTCTCGATCCGCGCTCCGGCCCGCTCCGCGCGCGCCAGCAACATGCGGTTCAGATCCATCCGCGAATAAATCACCAGCGGATGCGCCAGCGTCATCTTCACCTCGCCGGCCTTCGGAGCCGCCAGCGACGTCTCCCGGATCAGTTTCTTCGGCGTGTCGTTGTCGATCAGAAACGGGTATTCATGATACGCCTTGTAGGTGAGACCGCCGCCGCAAGGCTTCTCCCACGCCAGTTTTTCGTCGAACAGGATGGTTGTGAGTCCCGCCTCGGCCAGCCTCTCCGCTGCGAATGCTCCCGCCGGTCCGCCGCCCAGCACGGCCACCGTCTTCATTGTTTCGATCCTGCGGGAGGATGTCCGGGAGGCAAATTAAGCGGCGGCATGCTGTGCGGACCCTCGCCGCTTACCGGGCGCGGGCGGACCACCCATTTGTCGCCCTGGCGATCGAGCGTGTAGCTCATCGACATGCCGCCCTGGCCGCCGCCCTTCGGACGGAAGGACACCGTCGCGCGCGCCTGGGTTTTCTCGAAGGAAACCGAGGTCACCTCGAGCTGAACCATGTTCATGTCGATTCCGGTCTGCGCGCTGCGGGCGTTCAGATATTCGAGCACGCCCTCCCGCACCGCATCGGTCGTCTGAATATCACGCGAGCAGGCCGCGAGCAGCATCGCGACAGCAGTCAGCGCTAGTTTTTTCACCCTTCGATTATAATAGCTCCGCGATGCGGTCCGGATCGTTGGGCACGACTATCGACTGATTGCCGAACGTCGGGCGAATTTTCGCGCCGCCCGGAGCCTCCAGTTTGCCCGTGTGGTAGCGATAGATGTAATCGGGGTCCTTCAGCAGATTGCCCGTGAGCGCCGCGACCACGTCCGCATCGCGATCGATGACACCGGCTGCGGTGAGCTTGCGGATGCCGGCGAGCGTCGCCGCCGAGGCCGGCTCGCAGCCGATGCCGCAGCGGCCGATCTGCGCCTTCGCGTCTGCGATCTCCTGCTCGGTCACTTTTTCGACCACCCCGTTCGATGAGCGAACTTCGTGCAGCGCTTTCGGCCAGGAGACCGGATCGCCGATGCGGATCGCGGTGGCCAGCGTCTCGGGTTTCGCCACCGCGTGAAACTCGCCGCCGTGCGCCGCCAGATCGTAGAAGGGCGCCGCGCCCTCCGCCTGGATCACGGCCAGCCGCGGCATCGTGTCGATGAGCCCGGCCTCGCGGCACTCGCGCAGCGCCTTGCCAAACGCCGACGTGTTGCCGAGATTGCCGCCGGGCAGCACGATCCAGTCCGGCGCGCGCCAGTCGCGCTGGTCCAGCATCTCGATCACGATGCTCTTCTGCCCCTCGATCCGGAACGGGTTCATCGAGTTCAGCAGATAGATGCCCAGCCGCTCGGCCAGCACGCGCACCAGAGCCAGGATCTGGTCGAAGTTCGCCTCCACTTCGAGCGTGCGCGCGCCGTATTCAAGCGCCTGCGCCAGTTTTCCGAAAGAGATGTTTCCGTGCGGCAGGAAGATGAGCGCCTCCAGGCCCGCCGCCGCCGCGTAGGCCGCCATCGAGGCCGACGTGTTGCCGGTCGAGACGCACGCCACGCGCCGCATGCCGAGCCTGCGCGCCTGCGCCGTGCCGCAGGTCATGCCGTTGTCCTTGAACGAGCCGGTGGGATTGAATCCCTGGTGCTTGAACGTCAGCCGGCCGAGCCCTCCGTATTCGGCCGCGATCGGCGCATCGAGCAGCGGCGTGTTCCCTTCCCGGAGTGTCACCACGTGCGCGTAGTCGTCCAGAAACGGAAACATTTCGCGATAACGCCAGACCCCACTGGCATCGAGCGGAGCGTTGCTCGCGCGGCGCTCGCGGAACGTGCAGCGCAGCGTGGCCGCGTCCGGACGATCGCCGCCGTAGACCACCTCCAGTAATCCGCCGCACTTGGTGCAGTTGTAGAGAACCTCGGTGATCGCGTATCGCGCGCGGCAGGCCGGCTCGAAGCAGATCAATTCAGCGTGCGCCATGATTGTAGGTTACGATGATTGCCGTTCATCTCGAAGGCGGCCGTGTCGAAATCCGCCGCCGGCCGCTGCCCGGCGTCCCTTCAGGTTTTGCGCGCATCCGATTGCTGGCCGCCGGCATCTGCTCCACCGATCTGGAATTACAGCGCGGCTACTACGGCTTTTCGGGCACGCCAGGCCATGAATTCGTCGGCGAAGTTGTCGGCGTGAGCGACGCGAACGCCGACGGATCAATGTGGATCGGGAAGCGGGTCGCCGGCGAGATCAACCTCGCCTGCGGGTCCTGCGAGTGGTGCGCACGCGGCCTCGGCCGCCATTGCCCGCACCGCACGGTCCTCGGGATCGTCAAACATCCGGGCGCGTTTCGCGAATTTTTGACGCTGCCGCTTCGCAACCTGCACCGTGTGCCGGACTCGATCCCCACCGGTCACGCCGTCTTCATCGAGCCCGTCGCCGCGGCCTGCGAGATCCTGGACCAGGTCCGCGTTCCCAAGGGCGAGCCTGTCGCGGTGCTGGGCGACGGCAAACTCGGCTTGCTGATCGCGCAGGTGTTGCATGCGCACGGCGCGCGAGTGCACCTCTACGGGCGCCACCGTCACAAGCTGAAGATCGCCGCACGGGCGGGCGTCACCACGGAGATTGTCCCCCGAAAACTCCCCGAACGAGCCTGGCCCATCGTGGTCGATTCCACCGGCTCGCCCGATGGTCTCGGGGCGGCGATCGCGATGTGCCAGCCGCGCGGCACAGTCGTGATGAAATCGACCGTGCACGGCCTGGTGCCACTCGACACCGCTCCCGCGATTGTGAACGAGGTGACGCTGGTCGGCTCGCGCTGCGGGCGCTTTGAACCAGCGATTCGGATGCTCGCCTCGGGCAAGGTGCGCGTGAACGATCTTATCTCCGAAGAATTCCCGCTCGATCAGGCCCCGCGTGCGTTCGCGCACGCGGCCAAGAAGGGCGTCCTGAAGGTCCTGCTGCGTCCGGCTGGTTAGGCACTGTGCATAAATAACAGCTACAGTTGAGTTGGATTTGTGATAGCGTTGGTTGATGGCTGGCGCGGAAGGAATCCAGCGGCGTTACCAAGACTTGTCGCCCGTTCTGAACGAACAGG
>JBGPLI010000014.1:0-46971 GCA_041486445.1 Bryobacteraceae bacterium | reverse complement strand
GTACTTCAGCGCGAATTGCATGACTCTCGGGCCGCCGCCGGTGGAGCCGTTGTAAAAGCTTGCCGCGCTGGTGGTGATCTTGCCAAAGGTCGCGGATTGACTCAAAGCCTGACCCGGGATATTGAAAATCGCTGAGTTGGTGACATTGAACGCCTCCGCCCGGACCTCGATGTTGTGGCCTTCGCGAATGGCGAATTGTCTCGAGACGGCCTCATCCCACTCCCAGAATCCCGGACCGAAGACGTTATTCGCCCCCATATTCCCATAAGTGCCCGGCGCCGGCTGCGAGAACGCGGCCGGATTAAGCCAGGCGACGCATGGGGCGGGCGCGCACGATTTTCCCTTGTTGGGTGCGTCGATGTTTGCCAGAACCTGGTTGGGACGCTGGACGCCCGTGTTCCCGAAAATACCGTTCAACGCGTTGTCGAGCCCCGTGAAGATCGTCAGAGGCGAGCCCGTGCGCGCGGTGTAAATCGTGGAAAGCGTCCAGCCCGTAGCTACTGCGCGCAGCGCGCGCCCGGCAAACTTCGGCGTTTGGTAGACCAACGTCAGATTGAAGATGTGCCGGCGGTCTTGCGCGCCCGCCGCCAGGTTTCCCCCGCCGAGCGCGGGCCCCCCGCAATTGCCCACGTCCAGGTTCCGGTTGACCGGTCCGTTGTTTTGGCCAGCCACATGCGCGTAGTTAGCGCCCGGATTCAGCAGCACGATCACCGGCATGCCGATACAGTGCGACCAGGTGTAATTGGCCGCCAGATTCAAGCTCTGGCCCAGCCGCCAGCTTGTGTTCAACAACACACCGTGATAGTTCTGTGTCCCTCCGTCATCGTATTGCGTAAGGTATCCGAGTGCGCCGGCGGTGGCCGGATTGGTCAAATTCAACAGCCGCCGCTGGTTCACGTTGCCGGCGTTCGAGCAAGGGCCCGGCGCCGTCAGCCCGTATTGTCCCGCCGCGCAGGTTCCAGAAATGAATTGCCCCGGGTTCAGCTCGACCGCGTTCCATACGTGGTTCAGTACGGTTCCCACATAGGTGATCGAGGAGAACAGGTTGGGCGTAAACTGCCGCTGGATGCCAAAGTTCCATGTGTATTGCTTGGTGGTTTTCATATCCGGCGGGATGGGGAGATAGGTGCCGAAGGGTACGTTCGGGAACACCGGGTGAGCCGGATCGAAGGAGTACGGGAACGGATTCCCGCCCGCAAATCCCGCCCACGGATTGTCCAGATTGAGGCCCTGCCGAATCACCGCCAAGCGAAACGGCGCCGCCGAAGAGGTGTTCAGGTGCAGGTCCTGCCGGATGAAGTCATAGGCGATCCCGGCGCCGGCACGAATCGCGGTCTTGCCGTCCCCGAACGGATCCCATGCAATGCCCACGCGCGGCTCGAGATTTCCCCAGTGGCTGTCGATTCCCGAGTTGCCCGCGAAGCCGGGATCACCGGGATAGGTGAAGCCGGGAGGAGCGGTGGGGATCGCCGTGCTCCTGGCGCCCGCATAAAATCGGGCCAGGCTGAAATTGTACACGTCGCCTTGCTTGAACGACATCGGAAAGAATGGATTCCAGCGAAGACCATGGGTGAGCGTCAGCTTGGATGTGACTTTCCAGGTTTCCTGGATGTACAACCCGAAGAAGTTCTGAGTGAGATTGTCCGGATTCGGGCTGGCCTGCCGAAGCTGTCCGACGTTTCCGGTGAGGAAGTCGCCCAGACTCGCGCCGGTAGTTGCGGCTGTGATCGTGTAATAGCCGGGGGAAAAAGCATTGGCGGAAGCGTTCAAGAGCGTACGCATCACGTTTACACCGAAGGAAATCTGGTGCGAGCCGCGAATCATGCTCACATCGTCGTTCACGCCGAAGTTGGTGGTGAACACGTACAGGTTCGACGAAAAGCCCGCGCCGACGCTGAACGCGCCCTGCACCGACACGGTGGTCCACTTGGGAACGTAGCTGAAGCCGTTGATGCCCACGTCCTGAGGACTGAAATAACGCGCCCCCAGATTATTGACGGCGACGCGATTTCCGGAGACGCGAAACGCGTTCACGGTGGTGGAGCTGATCAGATAGGTGTCGCCCAGCGCCAGCGACTGCGCCAGGTCATCGGTCCCGATGCCGCTGGGCTGAGTGGCGTTCGCCCCGCCGGTGGTCAACAGGTCGTTCGGCGCCAAGGAATAGGGGACCTTGGTGTCGATCCGGGTCGCGATATAGCGTCCGAAGATGCTTTGTTTCTGGCTCAGTTGATAATCGAGCCTCACGGGAACTTGCAGCCGGTCCTCATGCAAAGGACTTCCTGTGATCACTTTGCCGCACGGGTCGCTGGACTGGGGAAGCCTCTTGGCAATATTGAGGGCAGCCTGGCTGAGAGCCAGCGGACTCGTCAGTTTGTTGCCGGTAAACGGACCCCTCAGGTTCGCTCCGCCGGTGCAGCCGGCGGCGACGTACTGTGTGAAGTCCCCGGTCAACATCGGCGCGGTGGGAACAAATTCGGTCTGCGCGCTGGGCGTTTGCCGGGTGGTTGTGCCCTGGTAGCCGACGAAGAAAAATAGTTTGTCCTTCTTGATCGGACCGCCAAAAACGCCTCCGAACAGGTTGCGCTTGAGCTGATCGTCCCGCGAGGCAAAGAAATCGCGGCCGTTTAAATCGCCATTGCGGATAAACTCAAACAGGTCGCCATGAAACACGTTGCTGCCGGACTTGGTGACGGAATTCACGGAGGCTGCCGAGTGCCCGCCGCTGGAAGCATCCTGGCTGCTGGTTATCAGTCTGAACTCCTGAAGCGCATCGGGAAAAGGCAGCGGCATGTTGGTGCCGTCATAGGTATCCAGATGCGGGGCTCCGTCCAGGTTGTACTGGATGCTGTAGCTCATGCCGCCGGCAACCGAGATGTTCACGCCCGTGGACATGTTGTAAGCGGGCGACACGCCGGTCTGGATGGCCAGGCCGGACAGCGAGATAAGGTCGGTCGCCTGCCGCCCGTTGAGCGGCAGGTCGAGGATCCTCTGAGTCTCGATCACGGTGCCTACACCCGCGCTTCGCGTTTCCACCGAACTGGCGGCGGCCTGCACCTGGACGGACTCGGAGACCTGGCCCACGCCGAGCACCACCGGGATCTCGGGATTGCTGCCGACCTGCAACTGGATTCCCGTCTGTACATAGCTGCGGAATCCCGTCTTGGACGCCTCCAGCCGGTACGGACCCAGCGGGAGATTGGGCAGTATGAAGGACCCCATCTCATCGGAGGTCGCAGTTCGCTTGGCGCCCGTGTCGGTTTGCGTCACAGTGACTTCGACGCCTGGCACCAGGGCCCCGGAGTCGTCTTTCACGGTTCCGCTGATCTGCGAAACGGCCTGCCCGAACACGACCGCGCACGTCAGCGCAAAAATGAGTAACACGCGCATATTGAGCTCCAGACTCAAGCCACCGACGACACGGTGGACTTGGATTTAAGCGCAGCCAGGACTCGCTGCGGAGTAAAGGGAACCTGCCGCAACCGCACGCCCACGGCATCGAAGATCGCATTTCCAATGGACGCGGGAATGACCACAATCGACGGCTCGGCCCCGCCCGAGGGCGGAATTTCCGGCCGGTTAATCAGAACCGCCTCGACTTCCGGAACCTGTTTGAAACGGATCACGGGGTGAGTGACCCAGTCCACGCTCTTCACCCCCGAGGCGTCGTACTTGATCTCCTCCATGAGCGTGCGGCTGATTCCCTGCATGACGTTGCCGTCCAGTTGAATCTTCAGCCCCTCGGGATTGACGATCAGCCCGCAGTCATGCGCAATCGTCACCCGCTTCACGGCTACCTTGCCGGTCGTTCTCTCCACCTCCACCTCGCTGACGGCCACGATAATTGTGTTGCCCCGAATGGTCAGAGCCACGCCTTTGCCCTTGGCTATCGGTCCGCTCGACTCGGGCGCGGGGGCAGGCCGCGGAGTCCATCCGGCCTTTTGCGTGGCGGCTTGGAGCGCTTCGACGATCCGCTTGTTCTTGAGGTGCCGGAGCCGGAACTGGACCGGATCGACGCCCATGCCCGCGGCAACCTCGTCCATGAAACATTCGCTGCCGAAGTTGCGGGGCGGCTCTCCGGGGGAACGCAGCGCGCAGGTTCTCAGCGGCGAGGGCTCGTCTTGCGGCCAGGCGACCACCTTGGCCATCACTCTGTGGTTCTCGAAGTCGTAATACTCACCGCCGCCATTGACGCCGTTCGGGTTGCCGAGCAGCTCGGTCTTGGCTCCCACTTGCCGCTCGGCCAGTTGCGGCGTGCCTTGCGACTCGCTCCAGGGGAAGGAGTGGTCCAGGTAATCCCAAGCGACGATCCTGCCTTCTGCGTTGACGCCGGCCCGTGCCGTCAGGAGCTGCTGCGGCCCTTTGGGCGACCAGACATGTTCGTCTTCCCGCATCCACTGGACGCGCACGGGTTTGCCCACGGCACGGGACAGCACCACGGCATCCTCCACCGTATCGTCCGCAGTCAGGCGGCCGTAGGAACCGGCGCTCTCCACGAAAATCACGCTGACGTTTCTCTTGGCCGTCTTCAAAAGGCTGGCGACGCGGTCGCGGGTCGTGAACGGGCCTTGCGCGCCGGTCCAAACGGTTGCCGTGTCTCCACGCACATCCGCCACCGCACAGCAGGGCCCCATCATCGCATGCATCTGGAACGGCCAATGGTAGGTGGCTTCGAACGTCTTGCTGGCGCGGGACAACGCCGTATCCACATTGCCCTTGTTCACCGCGGTCAGGTCGCGTGCGCTCTTGCTGTCCTTAAGATATAAGGCGATGTCGTCGGGATTCGACGGCAGCTTGTTTGAAGGAGCAGGCCATGTGACCTTCAGTGCTTTCGCCGCCTGGATGGAGGCCCACTCCGATTCCGCCACAACGCCGACGAAGGTTCCTTCCCGAACCACTTTCACGACGCCCGGTATGTGACGAACGGAGCTTTCGTCCACCGTAGGCGGACCCGAGATGGCCGCCCTCGGCCGAACTACGCGGCCGTGCAGCATGCGCGGCACGCGAACATCCGAGGTGAATTTGAATTCGCCGGTAAGCTTGGCGGGCAGATCCACCCGGGGCACCGATTTCCCCACTACTCTGTAGTCTTTGAAATTCTTCGGGCGGACCTCCGGCGCCACCACCATGGCGCCCTGAATTCCGCTGGCGGTGATTCTGACGTTGAACTGCTTGCCTCCGAGAAGGTCACCGTAAGAGATACTCCGCTTCGGTTCGCCGGCTACGCTGACGATGCCGTCGGTGACCGATAGATTCTCGACCGGCGCGCCGAGACGCGCGGAGGCGAGCTTTAACAGCTCCAGCCGTCCCGCGGCCGCTGCCTGCCGTAACTGCGGACCCGCGCGCGCGATCGTCTGGCTGCCCGCCGTGCGCCCCTGGTCCACGGTCTTCGCGGTATCGCCCATGGCTACCCGAACTTTATGGAACGGGACATCCAGTTCTTCCGCCGCCATCTGGCCGAGCGCCGTCTCGATTCCGGTGCCGATGTCCACCTTGCCGGTGAAGACAGTGATACTGCCGTCCTGAGTCACGGCAAGCCAGGAGTCGAGCGACGTCGGATCCAGATAATCCGGGTTGGCGTAAGGATAAGACGCCATGCCATCGGGAACGCCCTGCATACCTGCGATCTGCTCTTGGGCAAGCGCCGGAGAGTCGCCCAGCAAACTGAACCCCACCACCAGCGCTCCGGTGCTCTGAAGAAGCTCTCTGCGGGAAATATCTTTCTTTTCCATGGCGGTTCTCCTCTACGCCTTCACCAGCGCGGCGGCGCGCCTGATGGCGCGGATCACGCGCAGATGGCTTCCGCAGCGGCACAGAATGGGGTCCAGATGCTCCTTGATCTGTTCGACCGTCGGATCCGGATTCTTGTCCAGCAGCACCTTGGCGTTCATCAGGATTCCATTCATGCAATAGCCGCACTGAAGAGCCTGCTCCTCGATGAAAGCCTTCTGCAACGGATGGGGGTTGGCCGCGTTCCCGAGCCCCTCGAGCGTGGTGATCGCCTGGCCCTGTATAGAGCGGACCGGCGTCACGCACGATCGAACCGCTTTCCCATCGATAATGACCGTGCATGCGCCGCATTGCGCCAGGCCGCAGCCGAACCTCGGTCCATTCAGCTCGAGATCGTTGCGCAGAATGTACAGCAACGGCGTCGCAGGGTCGGCGTCGACCACCCGCGGCTTACCGTTGACCTTAAGTGAGATCTTCGCCATCGGAAGCTCCTATGATGTTTTGTCTACTCCTTTGAGTAGTTAACGTTCGAGACATGATGAACTCCTTGCTGGCACTGGTAGCCGCTCACGTCGGCAGCTCCGCGCCGGCCTGCTCCGCCACCATGTACGCGGCGTACCAGTCGGGCCAGTTCTCGTCGCGCTGCCCGGTGCGCTTCTCGTGCTGGCCGTGGGCAGCCTCCGCACGCCGAAGCGCGCTCGCCAAATCGCTTGCGGAGCTGAACGAAGTCGCGGCAGGGTCGATGCGCCCGGCAAGCCGGGTCGTGACCTCCTGCAACAGCCAGCCGTTGCCGTCCGGGTCATTGAACGAGGCGAACGAGCGGTAGCTGCCATGCTCGGGATCCGGACCGCTGACCCGGAGCCGCCCAAACAGGTAGGGTTCGTCCGGGCCAGCGTAGACGCCGCGGGCGCCGTGAAACACCTCGCTGACCTTGACGCCGCGACCGAGCAGCTCCTTGCGGGCGGCCTCGACGTCCGAGACGATCAAGTACAGGCCCTGGGCGGAGCCGGGTACCGCCGCAGTGACGTTCTTGCCGAAGATGATCGAGCACCCCGAGCCAGGCGGTGTGAACTGGACCCCGCGCCAGTCGTCGCCGCTGGCGAAGTCGGCGTCGAGCCGCCACCCCAGCCTCCCGTAGAACTGCTTCGCGCGGTCGACATCCGAGACGGGGATGATGACAATCTCGAGCTTCAGGTCGGTGCTCATGACTGCCCCCTGGTTGTGCGCATCTGTATCATTTCCAATCTCCTTGCACGCCAGGATCATGCTTACAGGCCGCCGATCACCGGTCCCGAGCTCGTGAGAACCTTCCTGGAATCGACCTTCTTATCCACGATCACCGCGAAAAACGGCATCATCATCTCTTCCCAGGTCTGGTTGCCGTAGTAGACCGTTCGATTTGGATCCGGATTGAACTTGTTGTTCACCGAGTTATCGAAGTGCGCCGTGACCACCAGCCGGGTGCCCTTGGGCGCCTTGACGGGTTGCGCCAAGTCGTAGCCGAGCTGCCAGTTGAAGTCGTAGCGCGGCACATTCAGAATGGTCTCTTTTCTTCCATCCGGGTATTCCAGGCGATAGGTCATGTCTTTGCCGCGCACGTGCATGTGCGGGCTCAGCCAGATCATTTCCGCGTCCTCCTGGAACGTGGCTTCGGCAACAGGACTCTCCCAGTTCCCGTTGTTCGGCGGAATAGCGAAGCTCTCCGCGTCGCTGGGTGAGGAGATGGCGTAGCTGATGTATTGCCGCTCCGGCTCCTCCTTGGCGATGGTGAAGCCTATCTGGGGCCGGTCCACGACCTCCGTGCCGTTGGGCGTGTAGTGGACCTGAATCACCAGGTCGGTTCCCGCCCGAACCAACTTCCCGGCGCGGAAGTGGCGGTAATCCGGGAACGACATCCCAGGGACGTAGCTGGCTTCGATACCGGTGGTTCCGAAGCCCTGAGCGAGCTGCTGCTGACGCTGTCCTTTCGGCCGGGGCGTCTCGCTGCCGCTTTCGTCGCGCGGCTTGTCGATCCACTCCGGGACGTTATAGACGACGTCGGGCCGATGCGGCCGGAACAGGACGCCGATGTGATGCGTCACCGAAGCGTGGTCCGGGCGGACTTCGACGGAGGTAACCCAGGTGTCCTTGGTGAACGGACCGGGGACGGTGATGTCGGTCCACTCTACAATTCCCTTGGCGGGCACCTTGAACTCGGGAACGTTGACGATGACGTCCGGCTTGATCTGCCAGCCATCGGGCGGCCACTGGACGGGAGCCGGCGCATCCTTCGGATCGCCCTGCGGGGCTCCGCTATCGGCCCATTTCGCGATGGTGTCGAGATCGCTCTGCTTCAGGACGCGCGCGTTGGCGAAGTGGCCGTATTGTGGATCGGCGAACCATGGCGGCATTTTCTTCGTCAGGACCGCGCTTTTCATCGCCTTGGCCCAGGGCCGCGTGCTCTCGTAGGTGAGGAAAGACATCGGCGCGATCTGGCCGGGACGATGGCAGCTCTGACAATTGGCCTGCAAGATCGGAAGCACGTCCTTGTGGAAGCTAACGGGCGCGGAGCCGACTTCTGCGGCCATGGCCGCCGCGGCGAACACACCCAGTGATGCCAAAAACCGGGAACTCATCATGGAACTCCTTCCTTCTCGCCTATTGCTGGCTGGCTCGGTTCTTCTCGGCGGCGCGGGCTCCGGAGAGAACACCCGTCATGCCGTAATTGCCTTCGTGACAGGCGTACTCGTAGATCGGACCCGCCGTCTTGCTCATCACCAGCGCTCCCGACCAGGGTTTCACGAAAGTGGTCAGATCATCGACGGTGAATTCGTACAGTATCGCGTCCGGCGCGACACGGGTGAAGCGCTCGACAAGATGCATATTCCTGCCGGCCCAATGAAAATCGGTGTCGTCGGCGAAATTGGTGGTGTCCACGACCAGGGTGCTGCCCTCCCAGCGGCCACGCGAGTCTCCCATTAACTGGCGGATGCTTTGGTCCAGATGCGGCCGGCCATCCAGCGGGATGATGCGATAGTCATGCACCATCTCGATGTAGATCATGACATAATTCGGCGTCTGGACAATCTCGTAGTTGTTGTTGTAACCCGAGGGGAGCATCGGGGGGCCGGCCGTGGGCCACAGAATGCAGCGCTCCATATAGGGCCGGTCCTGTATGGCTGTCGCCGGTCTCTGAAGGCCAAACCCGACGCCGTTGCTTCCTCCGTTTGAGGGTGTGCAAATCTCGGTCTCGCATCGTTTTTTGATGGCGCCGACGAGGGCCGCCGTGCGCTTCTCCGCCTCCGGCGTCAAGGCCGGCTTTCTTCCGTTGGGAGGATCGACGACGATCGAAGTTTGCAGGGTCCTGGTGACGTTGTTTCCGAAGTCCCACCAGAAGTCGTTATAGGCGCGCGCGACGTCCGCGGCGGCGGGCCCATCGCGGCGATCGAAATTACGCCCCGTGACGATGCGCTTCTCGAACGCGGCGGCCTCTTCTGGCGTGAAGAACGGTTTCTCGGCCAGCTCGGCGGGCCGCTCGAACGGCGTGATGTTGCCGGTGTTGTAGATTCCCTGCAAGTCCGGCTTCCCATCCGGCGTGTGCGGAGGGGTCCAGTTCTTCGGAGCCAGGGCCGCGGCAGCTCTTTCTACCGCTACTAAGCCGCTCGGTTCGGCGGCTTTCGCCGGCGCGACCAGGGTGACCGCGGCGGCCATGGCGGAAGCAATCCAGAATTTTAGCGCCATCGGAGATTCCTCCAGAGTCATTAGAACATATCACGTCGCCGCCGGCTCGGCCCTCGGCGCCGGCTCGCGGGATGCGCCCGCGTGAACATCAAGCAGTTTCTTCACGAGCTCGGGCGTCCGGCTGCGGGCGATACCGCACTCGGTGGCGATGCCGAAATCCGCCACGTACTCGTTCGCCGCGGCGATGCGCTTTTGGGTGGCCTCGACGCCGTCGGCGTGAACCAGACCCAGGTACAGTTCCGTGCCCGGCGACAGCTTCAAGTTGGCAAGCGGCTGGAAATAGGCATCATCCGACCGGTCGATCGGCACAGGCATGTGAATGTAGGTGATCGGACGGCGCACTGCTGTCGTTAGTGCATTGGCCACTTCCACCATTTTGGTGGCGTCCACAGGCTCCACGAAATGCTTCGCGTCGAGATCGCCGTAGCACAGGTGGAAGCCAAGCTCGACCGGTTCCGGCACCGATTCCCCGATGCGCCGCATACGAGCCATGATCTCGCCGAGCAGATCGCTCGTGCTCGAGGAAAGATGCCGCATGGTTTCCCAGCGCCCGTCCCAGAGCAGCATCTCGATGCAAACGTCCCACTGGATGCACAAATCCGCATAAGGGATGACGCGGCAGATGGTCTCGACTTCGCGCAGCATGGCCCGACCGTAGACGGTCTCGACGGTCAGTTCGTCCTTGGGAGAGATGAACGGACCGCACACCGCCATGGGCGTCGGCAGCGACACCTGGAATCGCGCTTCCGCCGGAATGTAGCCGGCCTTTTTCGCGGCCAGGAAGTCCTGGTAGGAAATCCGCGCCTCCCGCGCGTAACCAAGCTCGCTGAACTGGATGTCGACCAGTTCGAAGGTCGGGTCGAGCATGAGGGGTGGGAACCCCCTCGGGTTCGGGAGGCTTGGATCGGGTTTGAGAAACGCTTGCGTACGGAGGAACGGGTATTGGTAGCTGATCCACATCCTCCGGCTTCCGGGCTCGCCGTCGGGAATGCGGCGCAGCCGCCGGCCCAGCGTCTTACCCACTGTGCGAAAGACGTCCTCCACGCTGTTGAGCGCGATACTGCCAACCAGGTGAACTTTATCTGGAATCATGTATCTGGTATTATTGCGTTCACCGATCCCGGCTGCAAGTCCGGGCCGAGAAGGAGAACGGGATGAAGAACAGGATCACGTGGATCGTTTTGGCGCTGCTGTCGGTTTCCGCCGCGCTGGTGTTCGCGCAAGGCTATCTGAGTCCTCTGGAAGTCAACAAGAAAGTGGTGTTCGATTTCTACCGGCTGGTGTTCGAGCCGCGCAATGCCGACCTGGTGGAGCAGTTCATGGCCGAGAATTTCGTCGAGCACAATCCGCGGTTCCAGAGCGGCCGCGACAACTTCGTCAAGATGCTGAAGGGGCTGAGCAAGCCGAAGAGTGAAGATATAGGGCCTGACCTGCAAGACCCGCCCGCCCTGATCGTGGCGGAAGGGGATCTGGTCACCTACATTTTCAAGCGGAGCGCGCCCGATCCGCAGGACAAATCGAAAACCTACGAGCGCTTCACCTTCGACACGTTCCGCATCAAGGATCGCAAGATCGTGGAGCACTGGGACAGCGCCACGAAGTGAGAGCCCGCAAAACGGAGTGCGGCGGCATTGTTGCTTGGCCGAAATCATGGCGCCGCCGCACCCTTTGCGGGCCACGAAGTAACGGCTTACCTCGACTTCAACACCGGCGCGGCCGGTTTAGCGAACTTCGCGGCGTCAATCGGAGCGTTCGGCTGCACTTCGGTCACATCGAACGTCGAGCGCCCGCCGGTCCACGTGAGGACCCAGTGAAACGGCATCTTGACCCCTGCGACGTCGCGGTAATCGGAGTAGTCGATCTCGGTCGGATTGGTCCCGACCACCGTGTCGGTATAGCGAACCACTCGCACCAGCAGTCCCGATTCCGTATCGAAATATAACTTCGCGCGAGATCCCCCGGCGGCATTGCCCTGAACCACCTGCACTTCGCGATCGTCGATGGTGGGCGGGAATCCTACGCGCCATTGCGTCAGGGCCTGCTTGATTCCCCCCGAGAACAGGAGATCGGCGTCGAGCTTCGCCCCGTCGAGCTCCCCGCCGCGCATCATAGGGAGCACCGGCACGGGCTTGTCCACCGTTGCCATCCAGCCTTCCTTGCCGTCGAAGACCGTGATGTCGTCTCCGATCTTCGTATGGACGAACAGCGCGCGCTGCCCCGGTGCCTTCGCATAGATTTCCATCGGGACCTTCACATGGTCCGTGTCATAGCCCGCGTAGGTCCCCTTGACGATGTAGCTGGCGAGGCCGGCCAGCCGCTGCGCCCCGCCCAGCGCCTGAATATACCTGTCGAAAACCTGGTCGGGGGAAGGCGCGCCCTGCGCCTGCTGCGGGACTTCGACTTCATTCGGATCTTCGCTGGGAGTGCCGTACTGCTCGGCCAGATTCGGCGTGTTCTTGGGGCGTCCGCCGCGATGGCAGGTGTAGCAGGTCACCGTGCGCGTGCCGCCGAAGCTGGCCTTGTTGAGCGCGTTCACCATCTGGACCATCCTGCGCGCGGTCTGCTTGCGCGGCACGTCGTCGGCGAACCGGGTCCAGTCCTCCAGGCTCTGCGTCACGTGGCAATCGGTGCAGTTCAAGCCCGTGGCGGCAGCGAAGAAACTCATCGTCGCCATGAACTGGTTGACGGGAATCCCCTTGAGCACCTGAAGGTTCTTGAAGACCTCCTCGGCCATGAGAGGCTTCTCCGGCGCGGCCTGGCCGTGTGCCAGGGCAATACCCAGCAGGAACATTCCCATCACGGCAAGGATGTTGCACCTCAATCCGGACTTCACTTTGCCTCCCTTCAGGCGCGAAATTCTTATCATAGCGCTATAGTGGAGGCAGTGAAGACGATTCCGATTCCAAGAGTGAATCAGAAGCCAACCGAAGATCCCCACCATGAGGCCGCGGTCGAGCGCGGCAAGGCGGCTGTCCGGAAGCTTCAGGAGCAGCGAATCATTGACAGCCAAGGACGCCGAATCCGGACGGACCTTCCCGCTGACATGCAGGAAGGCAAGAATCGCGATTTCGGCGGTTGACGATTCCGAAAATGGTCATAGTCGCCGGTCCTCCCGGGAGCGGCAAATCTTCGCTCTATCCTCTTTCCAGCTTTGGTATCGCTCACTTTAACGCGGACGACCGTGCCGCGGAACTGAACGGTGGCTCCTACATCGGCATCCCCATTGAAATGCGGAGAGTTGTCAACCGCCAGCTTGAAGAATTCATTTTGGAGTCGATTAAGAGGCGCGTCAGTTTTGCGATCGAGACGACGCTCCGTAGCGATGTGACCTTCGAGCAGGCCCGCCTTGCTAAGCGGGCTGGATTCGTGGTCGAAATGCGATATCTCGCTCTACGCGACTTCGGCATGCATCTGGCGCGCGTGAAAGCTCGGGCCGACGCAGGCGGCCACAGTGCTTCAGAGACGACACTGCGGCGGATTTACGAGGCCAGCTTGGTGAATCTCCGTCGAGCCGTTCAGGAGATGGACATTCTGTGGGTTTATGACAATACCGCTCTCAACGCGAGCCATCCGCTGGTGCTTGAAGCGCGTAACGGAGAGATTCGTTTCCTGACAGACGACCCTCCGCATTGGTTGAGAGAAGCGCTTGATCTGCCCTAAATAAGCGCTCGCTATCTTGCCGCGCACGGCGCCGGATTCCAACCCGCGGCGTCCGCCTGTTTCCGGAAGTGCGTGCTGGTGAGGTAGGGCTGAGTGAGATACGCAGGATCTTCGACGGTCGTCGTGATTACCAGGTAGGAGTCGCCGTTGGGCTCATTCACGCGATCGTACATCTCGGTCAGCACTGCGTTCGCACTGTACGGGACGCCGTTTTTTCGCAAGTATCCGGGCTTGAGCTTCGTCGTGACCACTTTCAGAGAACCGCTGGGACTCTGGCCGCGGCCTCCCGGAATCAGGTCCCACGAGGCTTGAGAAACACCCTGCCAATCCCCGCCCTGCCCGGCAGGCGAGCCAAAGGAGAACGTGCGCGTCTGCACTCCCGCGTCGGCCTCGAGCTTCAACGTCTGATCGTCCTGCCAGGTGATGTGGATGCGTCCGGGAAGCCGCATGAGGTTCGGGGCGCCGTAGCTGCGGCACTGCTCTCCGGCGGCCTCGTCCTTGGCTGGGTCCCAGGTGTCGGCGAGCTTGCGCCCATCGGGATTGAGCGGAATGCCCTGGTAGTCGCCTTTGAGAGGAGTAAACATGCGGTAACGCCAATCCTCGGTGATCACGGACAGCCAGTAGCCGGTGATATCGATGGGAGCCGCGGCCTTGGGCGTGCGCGGCGGCTCCGGCGTTCCCGCCCGGCCTTGGGCGTAAGCGCTCGCGGCCGCCAGAATCGCCATGTATAACACTCGCATCCGCAGTATCATAATAGTTCACAAGGAGAGTAGATGAAAAGCGTTCTTGCGACGCTGCTGCTGAGCGTCCCGGTTTTTGGCCAAAGCTTCACGCCGCCCGCGCCCGGAATCGACATTTCGGGATGGTGGGCGCCGGGCCGTCACCAGGACGCCGGCCTTGGCACGGCAGCCGGCGCGCTGGTCGACTACGGCGGCATCCCCATCAACCAGGCCAGCCGCATGTACGCGCTGACGTGGGAAGCCTCCCGCATGACCGTGCGCCAGCACCAGTGTCCGGGCTACGTCCCTCCGTATTGGTATGTCGCTCCCGGCAACTATCGCTTCTGGGAGGATAGAGATCCCGATACGCAGAGATTGATCGCCATCAAGATGTACGCCCAGGTCAGCGAGGGGAACCGGACCATTTGGATGGACGGGCGTCCTCACCCTCCGGCTTTCGCGCAACATACATTTACGGGATTTTCGACGGGAAAATGGGAAGGAAATATCCTCACCGTATATACGACGCATCTGAAAAGAGGATGGATCAGGGCCAACGGCGTCGCGCAAAGCGATCAGGCCACGCTGATGGAGCATTTCATCCGGCACGGCGACCGCATCACATATTTCTCCGTAACCAATGACCCCGTATATCTGGCCGAGCCATTTATTAAGACTTCGGAGCTGATTAGAAACATCAAAGATCCGAATTCCTGGTTATACGCCTGTGACGACGGGGAACAAATTCTCGACCGTCCCAATGACCAGATACCGAATTACCTGTACGGGCAAAATCCTTTTCTCCGCGAATTTTCGGAGAAGCGCGGCGTTCCGTTGTTAGGAGCGCTGGGCGGTCCGGAAACGATGTATCCGGAATTCGTGGCGAAAGCGAAAGATCCCGCCTCGGCGGAGGCCGCCGCGAAGGCGGAGCTGCTCCCTTCCGGTCCGCAACACGCCAGCCGCGCGGTCGACCCCGATCCGCATGACGGCGAAATCCACGTGCTGCCGGTGCAGGGGAATCTCTACATGCTGGTGGGCGCCGGCGGCAACATTGCCGTCCAGGTGGGCGAGAATGGTCCGCTGGTGGTGGACACCGGCGCGGGCCAACTCTCGGATAAGGTCATCGCGGCCATCCGCAAGCTCAACGACAAGCCGATCCAGTTCATCGTCAACACCAGCTTCCACGCCGATCACACTGGAGGCAATGTGAAGCTCCGGGCGGCCGGTTACGACCCCAGCGTGGTCGGGTCGTTTTTCTCAAACCAGTTCGCCGATGCAGGCCGGGGCGCGACCATCATCGGGCATCAGAACGTCGAAAACCGCATGAGCGCGGCCTCGGCGCCCGCCGAAGGGTGGCCCAGCGACACGTACCTTCAGGACCGCCGGAGGAAGTATCACAACGGGGAAGCGGTCGAGATCTTCCACCTGCCCAACGCCATCACCGACGGAGACAGCATCGTGCAATTCCGCCGGTCGGACGTCATCGTGACCGGCGACATCTTCACCACGACTCAGTATCCCTTCATCGACACCAGGAACGGCGGCAGCGTGCAAGGGGAGATCGCGGCGCTCAATTACATACTCGATAAGACCGTCTACAAGCACGACGAAGAGGGCGGCACCTTGATCATTCCCGGACGCGGGCGCTTGTGCGACGAGTGGGAGGTGGCCGAGTACCGGGACATGATCGCGATCATCCGCGATCGGGTTCAGGCGATGATCAAGACCGGCGCGACGCTCGACCAGGTGAAGGCAGCGCGGGTCACCGCGGATTACGACGATCGCTTTGGCGCGACCTCAGGCCCGTGGACCACGGACATGTTCGTCGAGGCAGTCTACACGAGTCTGAAGCGGTAATTAGTTGTAACCGTCGACTGCTTTCCTCTGGAGCGACCCGGGAGTCAGCTCCATCAGTTCGAATCGCGCGCCGTTGGGATCGGTGATGTTGCTGAGCGGCGCATTTGTGCGGCCCATTCGAGCGTCCTCGACCTTCACGCCCGCCTTTCTGAGGTTGGCGATCTCGGCATTGATGTCGTCCAGCCACAGGCCCACGTGCGTCATCCCCACCGGACGGTCGCCCGCAGGCTGTATCTCCACGAACGTGCCCTTATCGATCTGAACATAGGTGAGCCCCGGATTGCCCTTGTCATCCTTCACCGTGAAGGCTTCCTTAAAGCCCAGCGTCTTGGTGTAGAAGTCGAGGGTCTCCTGGTAATTCTTTGCGTTGACTCCCACGTGATTCAGCCGCCGGCCCTTGCCCTTGGTCCCCTGAGCCGAGCCCGGCTGCATCATCACGATCCCGCAAACCAGTCCTGCCACAAAAAGCGCAATTCCACGCATGTGAACCTCCCGATGTATTATACGCGAGCGATTACCGCACCGCCGGCGCAGCCGCCGGCTTTTGCAATTTCTTATAGTAGGCTTCGATCGGTGCGAACGGACCATAGCGGTGCTGGTCGAGCGGGAACGAGTCGGCGAACGGGCCATACCCGCTATCCACCGGCTTGGTCTTCTTGTCGGGATAGTCGGCTTCCAGGTTCGCCATTTCCGGACGCGGCTGCGAGTTGATGAACGCCGCGACGTCGTAGGCCTGATCGTCTGTCAGGTCGGGACGGCCGAGAGGCATGCGCGTCTTGATGAAGCGCGCCGCCGTGAGCACGCGGTGCATACCCGCGCCGGTATTGAAGCTGTACGGACCCCACAGCGGCGGAAACACGTAGCCGTGGATGGGATTCGCGGCGGCCAGCAGCCCCAATCCGTCGTCCCCGTGACACGGAGTGCAGCGCTGCTCGAAGACTTTCTTGCCCGCCTCCAGGTTCGCTTTGCGATTGGGGACCTTCAGAGCCGGCGGCTCCGTCGCCTTGCGAGCGCTTTCTCCGGTGGCTGCGTCCTTATCGCTCAGCGACCTGATATAGGCGGCCATCGCGATCATCTCCGGGCTGTCCTTGGGCAGCGCGCGGCCATTGAGGCTGCGCGTCATGCACTCATTGACGCGATCCTCAATCGTCGTGGTGGCGTTGGCCCTGGCGGAGAATCTCGGATAATGTTGCTTCGCCGCGGGCAGGCTCAGGGTGCCGGGCTCGGTGCCCGTGCCCAGGTGGCAGGAACCGCAGGAGAGCCGGCTGTCCGTGTAACGCATCTTAGGATCGGCGACGTCCGGACCCAGATACTCCGACGTCTGCGCCAGCAGCCGCTTCCCGTATTCTTCGGTGGCGATGAGCGGTGTCCTGGTGCGGGCCGTGCCCAGGCGCGCGGGCGCGAAGCGCAGCGTGGCTCCCACGGTGACCGCTCCGATGGCGCAACAGGCGATCAGGACGACGCCCATCCCGCCTTTATTACTTTTCGGTGTGTGCTCGCTCATAACGATTTCCCTGCGCTTGATCATAGCTTCGCACATTCGCCTGAAAACGATACTTGGGACGCTCGATCCAGGCGCGAAGGTCCGGCCTCGCCAGCCACGCGGCCACGAAAACCACGGCGAAAACGGCGGTGACGGACACGATGGCGTCGATGATCATGGATTGTAGAAACCTCGCACGAAGTAGGCCACCGCGGACAGTTCCGCCTCACTCAGTTTACCGCCCCACGGCGCCATGGGGGTGCCGTCGATACCGTTCCGGAGAGCGGCCAGGCTCGCGGCCAGACTGGGGCGCTGGGTCACGAAGTTGGTGGGCACCACCCGGAGCTCGCCGACAGCCGATCCGTCTCCAGCGCCCTTCTCGCCGTGGCATTGGGCGCAGTGCGCCGCGTAGACACGTGCGCCCAGCTCGATCACGGCCGCGGGAATCGCGGGCTCCCGGCGCTCGGCGTAGAATGCGCGGACCACGCCGGCCACCGCCGAAAGATCGGCGGGAGGAAGATCGCGCCACGCCGGCATCGCGGTTCCGGCGACACCGTTCCACAGCGCGAAGCCGAGCCGGTCGAGCGTATACTCGTGCTCGGCGAGATTCGCCGGACGCGGGTGCAATCCTTGCGCGCCGGCTCCGTCGCCCTCGCCGCGCACTCCATGGCAGCCGGCGCAGTTCTGACGATAAACCTCGGCGCCGCGGCCGGGATCGCGAACCGCGGCAAGCGCCGGGTGATCTCCCTGGCGGCGCGCCTTGGCCGGACTGGCATTCAACACCGGCGACATCATTTCCGGCATGCCGCCGGAGGCGGCTCGCGCGCGGGCTTCTCCTTCCGGCCCGGCCAGCTCGCGCGCCCGCCCGAGTGTCTCCAGGTACGCCAGCAGGTCGCGGCCTTCCTGCGTGGGGCGGTCCGGCGCTCCCTCGAACAGCGAGGGGAATGCCGGCATCACCGAATCCGCCACCAGCGAGCGTGGCGAGTACAGATGCGAGAGTTGCCAGTCCGCCGAACGCACCGCGCCCTCGCGCGACAGATCCGGCCCGATTCGGCGCGTGCCCCAGAGCTGCGGATAATCGAAGCGAGTTTCCCAGGCCAGCGTCGGCGCGCCGAAGCGCGAGACGTCGGCGCCCACATACCGGACCTGCTGCGTGTGGCAATAGGCGCAGCCGTCGCGGCCGTAGATGACGCGGCCGCGCTGCTCGCTCAAGCTCAGGCCCAGCGGATGATCGGGCGACATGCGGCGGGTCTGGTCCTCAAGCGTGCGGCCGGGCCAGACGCCGAGCACCAGAACCGAGAGCGCAAAAAACCCGACGCCCCCGACGCTCGCCACCAGGTAAGACATGCGCAGCAGGCGGCCGTTCATGATGCCTCCGCGGCCGAAGCCGCCGCCAGCCGTGGCGCGATCGCTTCCACCGGCTCCAGTCCGATGCTGTGCTCCACCGCGAGCAGGCCCGCGCCCCTGTCACCCGTGACCAAGCCCACCAGCAGCGTGATAAACCCCGCCGCGATCGGCACGAAGCTGAGCGTGCGAATCATCCAGAACGGAGCGGCGGCGCGGACCGATTCGATCCACGGCGCGGCCGAGCCCCAGAGGCGCGCTTCCACCAATCCGGCCGCGCTCAAATCGGTCACCATGACGACGACCCCGGCGAACAGAAGCCAGTACGCCCAGTTGAGCGCCGTGGGATTGTAGCGCGCTTGAGGAATCCGCTGCCAGATGTGAATCAGGCCGCCTGCCGCGGCGAAGGTGGCGAACCCCAGCATCGCCAGATGCGAATGACCGATCACCCAATCGGAAAAGTGAATCGCCTGGTTCACGGCCATCTGCGCCTGCACCGATCCCTGGATGCTCACGATCAGATAAAAGACGGCGGACGTGCCGACGAACCGTAGCGCCGGGTCGCGCGGGAAGATTCCAGCGCCGCGCAGGGAGAGAAGCAAATTCGTCACGACGAGAACCACGTCAACGCCGAGGATCGTCGAAGCCGCGATGGCGCCCTTCTGCGCGCTCATCGGGATCACAGAGAAGATGTAGTGGTGCGTTCCGTTGAGAGGGTAAACGAAGAAAAGAAGCCAGAAGCCGAGCATCGATAGAAAGTGACTGAAGATGGGCCGCCGGGTCGCGGCGGGGATGACGAAATAGATGATGGCCAGCGCCAGGGGCGTGACGTAGAGACCGATGGCGTCGTGAATCCATAGCCCGCTGAAGGCCGCGCCGCGCGCGCCCGGAACCAGCTCCGGCACGAAGTTGCCCATCGGATAGGCCAGCAGCGTGAACACCAGCCCGCCGATCACGTACCAACTGGAGACGTAGAGATCTTCGAGGCCTCGCGAAAAAAACGGCGGCAGGAACTGGACGATGGCGAGCATCAGCGAGAGGACCACGAACGCGTCGACCACCAGAGGAAATTCGGCCCATTCGAGAGGCTGGCTGAATCCGGCCAACACCAGCACCCAGCCCGGCAGCACCACCGCGAAATTCCACAGCCCGAACAGCCACTGCCCGAGCCGCAGGCTGGTCACCGGACGTCCTGTCAGCACCGGCACGGCGTGATAGAGGAACGCGAAAAAGGCGTTGGCGAGCCATCCCAGCATGATGCCCTGGGTGTGGTCGTAGCGGAGCCGGCCCCAGCTCAGCCAGACCGATCCACCCGCCAGATCGGGGACCAGAAGCTCAGTCGACGCCAGGACTCCGAACGTCAGCGCTCCGAACAGCATCAGGATGGCCGCGAGCCCGTGCGCGCGGACCAGGCCGGTCTCAACCGAAGGCGCCAAGGGTCTGGCAGTCACATCCACTGAATATACACCCCGGAATGCACTATGATAATTCCCATGAAGAAAACTATCGTTACATCGCTCGCTCTGGTGCTCGTGCTTGTGTTCGCGGCCATCTCACAGACGCCCAGCCATAAGCACCAGGTGGTGTTCCAGATGAATTCCCCGGCCGGGGACTCCTGGAATCAGCTCTATGCCAACATCCAGAACATCCAGCAGGTGTTCGCCAACGACGGAATCCAGATCGAAGTCGTGTTTTACGGCAAAGGGCTGAGTATGCTGCTCAAGACCAACACCCAGTATGAGGAGCGGATGAAGAAAGCCGCGGCTTCGGGAGTGGTGCTGGCCGCTTGCCAGAATTCGATGCGCAACCAGAAGGTGACCACTGACGACCTGGTGCCCTTTGCGGCGCAGGTGGATTCGGGAGTGGCCGAGCTGATCCGGAAGCAGGAAGCCGGCTGGTCGATCGTCAAGGTGGCGGAGTAGCGCGCCTTCACGTGCGCATGCGCGCAAGGAAATACAGCCCCGCCAGCGAGAAGATCGCATCCGGCGACCACGCCGCGACGCGCGCCGGCAACTGGCTCAGGTCGCCCACCTGCTCGAACACCTGCCCGACCGACCAGTAGGCGATGTAGATCGCGAGGCTCAGTCCCACGCCGGCCATCGCGCCCCGGTTCCCGGCCAGAAACGCGAATGGAATCGACACCAGCGCCATGATGAGCGCGAACAGCGGAACCGAGAACTTCTTGTGGAACTGCACCTGGAGCGCGACGGTATCGAAGCCGCTTTGCTCGAGGTCCGCGATGTAGGCCCGCAATTCCTGGAAATTCATCTGGCGGGACTGTTTCACTTCTTTGACGAAGTAATCCGGCGGCTCGTCGAGCTCGGGAAATGTGCGCGTTCCGCCGCTGAAGATATCGAAGCGCGTCGGCCGGTTGCCGGCGATGTCGCAGCTCCAGCCGTTCTCGAACACCCACGCCTTCAGGCTCGGCTCCCAGCGCGCACGCTCGGCCGAGATGTGGCGCTTCAGCCGGAACCGCACCGGGTCGATTTCATACACGTTCACGCCGGCCATCACGCGCTCGGCCTGGTCGAAATACTTGTAGTAATAAACCCGGTCGCGGAGGCTGTTGTAGATCCATTTCCGGTCCGGGCGGAGATAGGTCTGGGCCGGCCGGCCCTTGATCTCGGCGCGGATGGCGTCCTGGCGGCGGTCCGCTTCCGGCACCCAGTAATGATCGAAGGCGAACAGGCTGCCGCTCAAAAGGAAACTCGCGGCCAGGACCGGAATCGCGAGCCGGTAGGCGCTGACACCGCACGCCTTGAACGCCGTCACCTCGTTGTGCTTGCCGAGCACTCCGAACGCGACCAGCACCGCCGCCAGCACCGCGCTCGGCGTCAGGTCGTAGATCAACCGGGGCGTGAGGAACAGGTGATAGCTCAGCACGCGCGCCATGGGCGTGTGATTCTTGATGATGTCGCTCAGCAGCTCGAAGAAGGTGAACACGTGCGTCATCAGCACGAAGCTCACCAGCAGGATCGCGAAGTAAAACAGAAAGCTGGCCAGCACGTAGGTGTCGACCACGCGCGGCAGCAGCGAGAAACGCGCCAGCCAGAGCTTGGGCTCCAGGCGCCCTTCCAAAAATTCGGCCACACGCGGCACCCTTTCCTGCGGAGCGCGGACCACCGACCGGATCCAGCCCATCACTCGGCCCGAGAAGCCCGTGTCCCCGGGTCTTTCCAGGCGCACGATCATGACGATCCCGAAAATTGCGAAGATCGCGTCGGGCATCCACACGGCGGTTCCGGCGGCGAGCGTTCCCTGCCTCGCCAGGCTGACGGCGCTGATCATCCCCATGTAGTAGAGAAACGCCAGCGCCACGGTCAGCACCACCGCCGCCGATTTTCCGGCCCGGCGCGCCGTGATTCCCAGAGGAATGCCGGCCAGAGGCAGCAGCAGACAGGCCAGCGGCAAGGCGAACCGCTGATGCAGCTCAATGCGGGCGTCCAGCACTGCGTTGCGATCCGGCGAGGGAACGCGATACGCCTGGTGGTAGAGCGGCATCGTGTCCATTTCCGTGGACGCGCGGGAGGCGCGCACTTCGTTCGGCTTCTGCGCGGTCAGCGCCTGGTCGCCCGCCGGGAAGGCCGAGATGACGTAGTCGGGCGGCACCTTGCCCGCTTCGTACGTGCTGCCGTTGCGAAGCGAAAGCTGCACGCGGTTTCCGGCGACGTCCGGAACGGCGACGGCCTCCGAGGCGAGCGTGATGCGCGGGCTGTCGCCCCGCTCCGACGTTCCGGGCGGGCGGTTTTCCGGCGGCGTGATGTCGGCGAGGAAGATCTTCCTCCAGCGCGAAGCCGGCCCGGTCACCACGTCGGACACGTACAGAATCGAGTTGGGGAACTGTTCCTCAAATACGCGCGGCTGGATGTCGGCGGTGAGCCGGCCGGCGATCAACTGGTTTTGCACGCGGTAGCGCTCGCGGATGGACCACGGCGTCAGCCAAAGCGACGCGGCGGCGGCGATCCACATCGCCAGGAACCCGAACGTCAGAATGGCGGGAACCACGCGGCGGCCCGGCACGCCGGCGGCGCGCAGCGCGGTGATCTCACCGTCGCTCGACATCCGGCTGAGCGTGACGAGAGTGCCCACCAGCACTCCCAGCGGAATCGTGAAAGGCAGCGCCTGCGGGAGCACCAGCGCGAACAGATACGCGACGGTGGAGGGCGGTCCCGAGCTGCGCACCAGGAATTCGAACAACGGGCGCGCCCGTTGCAGAAACAAAACGAAGGTAAACAGCACCGCGCCCAGCAGCGCGCTGACGAAAATCTCGCGAAAGACGGCACGGCCGAGCAGACGCATAGGATTCTACTTCCAGCTTACTGGCGCTTCGGGCCACGAATGCACACGAATGTACACGGATAAAATATTTGTTTTCATTCGCGTTTATTTGTGTTCATTCGTGGCTGACGACCGGGCCAGATCCTTGAGACCCAGCTTGTTCACGTCCGCGATGATCTTGGCATACGCGCGGGTCGACGCCGCCAATCCGGTGGGCGGAACATCGGCGGCGGTTTCCTGATCGGAATGCCAGTGCAGATTTCCCTCGATCAACTGGAGCGAGGGAGCCAGCAGGTAGTAGGGACCCATCTCGCCTCCCGCCCCAGGCTCAGGGTCCGCGTAAGTGGCGACTCCGAATGCCTGGTAAGCCCTCACGGCGATCTGTTCGAGCTGCGGGCTGCCGCCCACGAACCATCGGAGCGGTACGGTGGTGTCGCTCCTTCGAAGCACGCCCGCCCTATAGATGAGCTGCTCGGCCGAGGTGTGCTCGCAGTTGATGATCAACGCCGTCTTGGCGAACAGCTCCTTGTGGTCGGCGAGCCAGTGACCGGTCATCCCGGTGTTGTCGTGGTGCCCGCTGGTTCCCAGAAAGTAGATCGTGCGCCGGCGCTGTTCCTTGGGGATCTTGGCGAAGTGCTCGGCCAGGCCGAGCATGGTCGCCACGCCGGATCCGTTGTCGACCGCGGCTTCAAACCAGCCGTCGCGATGCGCCACCACGAAGATGCTTTCGTCGCTCGTGCCCGGCAGGGAGCCCCACACGGTCGAGGTTTTCAAATTGGGCACGGTCTTGACGTCGAAGCGGATTTTGACGCGCGGCGGCTGACCGCCCCGCGACTGCCCGATCAAATCGCGAATCGCATTCCCATCCTGCAGGCCCAGCGAGAATGTCGGAACCGTGCTGCCCACCGGGTAAAACTGGTTACGCAAATTGCCCGGGATCCCCACAGTGACGAAGATCGCAGCCGCGCCGCGTTCCCCGATGCGCTTGATGGCGTTGTCGGAGATCGGGGCGTTGCGCGACGTAATGTCCGCGCTGTAGAAGAACACGGCCTTTCCGCGAAGGTCGCGCCCGGCGAGATCGCCTTCCGCCGCCAAAGCCACATCCACCGCCTCCAGGTCGAGGCCGCTCGCGGGCGTGCCGGGGCTGGTGGACGTGGGTTGCGCGCTTCCCAGCTCCAGCGTTTTTCCGCCGCCCGACGCAGTGACCGACCACGACGAGGGCATCCACTGCGGCGGTAGATCCATCGACTGCTCATGCACGTCGGCGAGGCCGATCTTGCGGAACTTTTCGGCGAGCCACTGGGCGTTTTCCGCGTCCGCTTCGGTCCCGCTGATGCGCCCCCACCACTGCGGATGGCCGTGATCCCTGTAGCGGCGCGAAATCGCGGTCTGCTCTTCCACATATTGTTTGAGATGCTGGCCGTCGATCGAGGCGTAGGCCTGCTCGGCCGGGAGCAGGCGCCAATTCAGGTGCGAGTCTTGAGCAACAGCGAGCGAAGTTAACGCAAGGAACACCGTGAGTTTCACCACGTGGAACCTCCCTTCACACGCCATCCAGTGTATCCGAAATCCGGGTAGAAAACGCGCTCCATTACTATCGCGCCTCTCTGAGCCACATGGGATAACTCCTTTGACCACCACATTCTAGCGAAATGGCCGTTGGGTTCGTTTTGTAGTGGGCGATTGCGCGGGCGGTTTCGCTTTTGCATTGAGATGGCATGTGGCGTCCGGAATTCCGCCGGCGACAAGATCGCCGGCGCCACGGTGAGGGTAGCAGGTGGGCGGAATGGCGGGGGCGGGCGCAGCCGGGAAGCGGTTGGCGGGCCGGGGGATGGGTGGAGAGGGGTGAGGGTGACTGGGAGCGTTGCGTGCGTCACTTCTTCACCGCGGCGAGCCAATTCACCACCACAGTCAGCGGCGGCGCTTCGATGGAGGCGTCGGGCTCGCTGGACACGAGGAAGCGCTTGCCATCGGCGGCGGGCGCATATCTGTAGACAAATTGGGGAAGAGTCGCCAAGTTGACGCGCAATTCAAACAGAGGCTGGGGCGTGGTCCGTTCGAAGCTTGCGGTGTTTGGCTTTACTTCCACCGACATCAGTTTCCGGTCGGGCGCGACGAAGAACAGCTCCTTGCCATCCCCGCGCCAACGCGGCTGCGATCCACCTGCCGCGGAGATCTGCCACTTGCCGGCGATGGGCTTGCCCGCTGCTGCGTCTTCCGGCGAAAACGGAATTACGTACACTTCATTTCGTCCGGACTCATCGGAGAGGTAGGCCAACCATCGGCCATCCGGGGAGAGCTGTCCCGTCCACGCGCCGAACTGGCCCTGCACAAGAGGAATGGGTTTCTTGTCGCCAGTTACCGGCAGAGCCCAGAGGCTGGGTTTTGGATTCATCGGCTGGAAAATGATGAATCTGCCGTCGCGGGACCAGTCAGCTGAATACTTGTTCTCTTGGGACTGCAGCACAGTCTCGTCCTGGCCGCCGCCATTCGAGACCTTTTGATACAGGTTGTTGATGGCGCCGCCCCGATTCGACGCGAATACAACACGGTTTCCGTCCGGCGACCAGACGGGGGCTTGATTGACTGATCCGTCGAAGGTGAGGCGGGACTCGGTCCCGTGTTCCGGATCGGTGATCCACAAATCACTGGAGCTCGCCTGCGCGTTGGCCCAGCGCTCAATAACGACCCGCTTTCCGTCCGGCGAAAGCGCAAAACCCCTGCTTCGGACGCGGCCTCCGACGGCTCCGAGTTCCTTGCCGGCGCGGTCGAACCAGGCGTGCTGAAACCCGCCACCTCCAGCGGCGGGTTGGTAGATGAGCATGCCATTGCCGGAAATCGAGAATAAGCTGAAGTTGTTGACGAGACCGAGACCGGTAGACACCTGCTCGGCAACGGGGAACACATCGCCGTTGGCCTCCAGGCTCTTGGGATCCACGGGCTGGGCCATCAGAGTCGTTTCCCGGACGAAGAGCAGATGCCCGCTCTTGGCGCCCTCGGTGGGCGGCAGGTATCGGGGGTTGGCCTCATCGGGCAGGATTCGCCGGTTCTCCTTTGCGTCATTCTCCTTTGCATCAAGCGAGGCAAGGTAGATCCCGGTTTCCTTCCCGCCGGTCACGAGATATAGAAAGCGGCGGCCATCCGGTAAGAACACCGGGAAGCGGTGGAAGCCCCCACCGTCGATTTTGGTGATCTGAACCGGCACGCCGCCCGCGGCCGGCACGCGGCTGAATCCGCCTGCGTTCGTGGTGGCGAACACGATCACCCCCTCATTGTTCCAGGTTCCCCCGCGCCCATTCGGTGCGTCGGAGAGAGTCTGCGCCGGTCCGCCGGTCACTGCGATCTTCTTCAGCTTGCCCTGGGCGAAGAATCCAATATAACGGCTGTCCGGCGACCAGAAGGGGTACGTCGCTCCGTCGGTTCCTGGGAGCGCCTGCGCCTGGAGCGAATCGAGCGCACGCACCCAAAGCTGTGCGCCGGCCATGACCACGTAGCGGCCATCGGGCGACACGGCGAAGTCGGTGATACGGGTTTTTTCCGGCGGCGCGAGCGTGTACTGGAGCGTCTGCGGCTGCGGCGTCTGCTCCCGGAAGTGCACGAACGCGAGGGCAGCGAGGCCCAGCGCGATCGCACCGGCAGCGATCCAGGGCAGGGGCCGGGCATGCCCGGCCCCTACGGGCGGTTCCTCCAGCAATCTCTTGGCATCGCCGATATCCCGCAAGCGCTGCTTCGGGTCCTTCTCCAGACACTCGCGGAGAAGGCGCCGCGCCGGAGCCGGAGCTTTTTCCCACTCCGGCTGCTTGGTCAGGACTTGCGCCAGCGTGTCGGCGGCATCTTCGCCCTTAAACAACCGCTCGCCCGTCAGCAGTTCGTACAACACGACTCCGAAGGCCCAGATGTCTGCGCGCTTGTCGACGGTTTTCCCCTTGGCCTGCTCGGGCGGCATGTAAGCAGCGGTGCCAAGGATCGCCCCAACCTCGGTCGCGCCCATCGTGAGGGTCGGCGAATTCTCAGGATCGGCCGACGGCGCCGCAGCTCGTGCACTGAAGGCCTTGGCCAAGCCGAAATCGAGCAGCTTGACCACTCCCTCGGGCGTGATCTTCACGTTGGCGGGTTTGAGGTCGCGATGAACGATGCCTTTGTCGTGCGCGTATTCGAGCGCCACGGCCATTTGCGACGCGATGCGCCAGGTCTCGTCGAACGGCAGCGGCCCTTTCGGCGAATCGCCCTCGACCAATTCCATCACCAATGCCCGCTCCTCGACTCCGTAAATCTGCGCGATGTTGGGATGATTCAGCGACGCCAGCACCTCGGCTTCGCGCTGGAAGCGGGCCATGCGCTCCGGGTCGCCCGCGAAAGCGTCCGGCAGCACTTTCAGCGCCACGTCCCGTTTGAGTTTGGTATCCCGGGCGCGATACACCTCGCCCATGCCGCCCGCGCCGATGGCCGCGAGGATCTCATAGGGACCCATGCGAGTTCCGGCCGGGAGGGGCATAGTCAACTCCCTCCGCTCGCTGACGCGCGCGGTTCAGTAGACTCAGCCATTTGCGGAACCGCGACCATGAGGGAGCGGAGTCCTATCACTGCTATCCTATTGCGTTTTGATGGTGGGCGGCGGCACGATGGCGGGCTTGGGCAACTGGTCCTGGGGCCGCTCGAGCTCCATCTCTTCGAACAACACCGCCGGCGCCACCACCGACGACGGCGACAGGAAGCCGCCCGCTCCGAGCATGGCCAGCGGCGCGGCATTGTTGACGTAATCGAACAGCGCGGTCTCCCGCGACGCCGCCAGAATATCGCGCAGCGACCGCGTGGACACGCCGCGGAAGCGAAGCCCGCGCACCAGCTCCTCCCGGCCATCGGGATAGACGCGGTAGATCAGCACCGGCGGGCTCACCGGCCGCACCGACCCGCCGGCCTGCGCACTGCTCTGCGCCAGCGTCTGCAAAGCCGAGGCCCCGGCGGCGAACGGATAATCCAGCTTGCGCACCAGCATGCCGTAGGGCTTGCCACGGTCCTTGATCAGCTCCATCAATTTCGTCTTCATCTCCGCGAGCGGCGTGGATTGGCTGGTCTTCACGAACAGGTTCCCGATGGCGGCCGTGCGCGCGCCGTACGGCCCGGGCAGCCGCGCGTGGCCGTTGGAACCGGTTGATCCCTTCACCGGCTGCCGCGTGGTGAGAAAGTTCCTCAGCACTCCTTTTTCGACCACCGACACCGGCTTGGGCGCCACGCCTTCCAGATCGAACGGATAGTAGCCCGCCAGCAGCTTGCCCTGAAACGAGGTCTGGGTCGAGTCGTCGACCACGTCGATCCACTCCGGCAGAACGCGCGAGCCGATCCTGGTTTCGAGCTCGCTCGGAGTGAAGTTGACGGGGCGGCCGGGCTCGGCCAGCGGCTTCCGCGGCACCCGCAGATTGTCGCCCATCACCTGCGCGAACAGCTGCGCCGCTGCTTGGGGCTCAAACAGCACAGGTCCGGAAAAGGACTCCCCGGCCGGCGCGCGCACCCGCGCGCGAATGTCTTCGGCCAGCGCTGTGAAGGCCTTGCGCATTTCGGCCTCGGGCGGGAGGTTCTCGACCTCCAAAGACTGGATGGTGACCGCTTCGCTCAGGACCATGCCGTCGGAGGCCTGGCCCTCCGCGCGTGCGTACACCGTCGCGAGGTTGTCCGGGTAGCGGATCATCGTGCCTTCGGAATTGGCCAGGTAGGTAGTGCCGCCGATGAGCTGGAAATCCGCTCCCGAGGAAAGAATCTCCGGGTACGCATTGAAGATGGCCGACAGCTTCTCGATGCGCGAGGTCCAGGCGGCTTCGTCGATCTTCTTGCGCGCGAGCTTGGCGACGCTGGTGACCGGCGGAGCTTGCGAGAAATCGGCGATCTTTTCGCTGGGCGCGGCGGCGCTATTCAAGGCGGCGCGCTTGCGGGCGATCGATTCGAGCGCGGCCTTGTAGGCGCGGTCGGTGCCGAGCCACAGAGATTCCCGGAGCGCGGTGTAATTGTCGTCGAGCGGCCAGGAGTCGGTATCGTAGCGCGAGCCGCTGTAAAAACCGCTGAAGATGTGCCCGGTGTGATCGAAGTCGTAGCTTCCCACGCGCACTTCAATGTTGGGCGCGCGAAAGTGATTGTGCGCGACGGCGATGGGAGCGCCCAGGGAGGCCGACACGTCAAACGTCTCGGAATCGGTGATCGTGTAGCTGAAGAAGTACGGCAGATCGTCGCCACCGCCCACCACGCGCAACTGGCGCGAGCGGGCCAGCTCATCGCGCATGGCGCGCAGGAGCGTATCGTCGTCGCCCGCGGTTTGCGGGATCAGGAAAACGGCCGAAGCGGCCAGCGCGGCCGCGATCGCCAGCAGGTGGCGAATCATTGCTGGCTCTCCGGGCGTCCGAGATACGGCGGACGGTCCTGGGAGCGCTCCTTGCGCTGTATCTCGATCTCGGAGACCAGGATGGCGGGCGCGATCGCCGAAACCGGCACGTCGCCCGATTCGGCGCCGCAGATGCCGTTGAACACGTCCATCTTGTCCGAGGTCGCGATGATCTTCGCGAAGCTGGCGAGCGGCGTGCCGACGATGTCCACGCCGCGGATCAGCTCGTCCGGCCGGCCGTCGGGATAGACCCGGTAGACCACCAGCGGGATCACCGTGAACGCCTGCAACCCGCGGCGCGCCGTGGTGGTGTAGCCGCCGGTCACCTGGTCGAAGAACAGGCCGTAGGGTTTGTTCTGGCGTTTCACTTCATCGATCAGCATGCGGCGGAGCTCGGCGTCGCTCACGCGCTTGGACGATTCCACAAACAGATTGGATTGCCGCGAAACGATCTCCGCTCCCGCCGACCGCCGGCCGTGGCCGTTGGATTTGGGAAACCCGTCGATGGGCGAGCGCGACATCAGGAACGTCTTGAGAATGCCGTCCTCCACCACCGGAACGCGGCGCGCCTTCACGCCTTCGTCGTCGTACAGGTAGGAGCCGTTGAGCGTGGTTCCCTCAAAATTGGTTTTGGTCGGATCGAAGACCACCGAAAGGAACTCCGGCAGCACGGGCTTGCCGACGCTCTTGGTGAAAGTCTGGCCTTCGGACTCGTCCTTCTGGCGATGCCCTTCGATGCGGTGCCCGAAAATCTCGTGAAAGAAGACCCCCGTGGCGCGGCCGGACAGGATGGCCGGTCCGACAAACGGATCCGCCGGCGGCGCGCGCAGCAGGTTGGTGAGGTTCGCCCCCGCCTTTTCGACCGCGGCCAGAATCTTGTCGTCCTTGGGGAGCTTGGCGGGATCGTCGGTCTCAAACGTCTCCATGGTCGCAAGATCCATTCCGTCGGAGGCTTTGCCGCGCGCGCTGATGATCAGGCGCGTGAACAGGCGTCCGTGCTCGAGCTTGGATCCATCGCTGGTGACCAGCGTTTTCGAAACCCTCTGCGTCTCCATGGCCACGCTCGAGTTCAGCGCGCCGGGATACTTCATAAAATCGGCGGAGAGCTTGCGCAGGCGCGTGGCCCACTCGGTGGGATCGAACTTGAGGCGGGTGGGCGGCGCAAAGAACACTTGCGGCTCCTCGGCCGAAAAATCCGCCGACCCGTCCTCGGGCGCCGCGCGGAGCTTCTCGTCGGCCTTCAGCCGGATCAGACGCTGGGACACGCTGCGGTACACCTGGTCGGTGGCCGCCCACACGGTCTGGCGGATGGCCTCCGGGTTGTCCTCGAGCGCGATCGGCCTGGCGATGGTGAAACGCGGCCTCTCCGCGCCCACCTGCTTGTAGTTGTCGAACTGCGGGCTGCCCACGCGGATGGTGACGTCGAGCACGCGCCGGCGACCGTGATTCTGCACGTCGAGCGAGCCCCGGCCCGCGACCACGACGTCGGCCTCGTCGTCGGTGACCGCGTAAGCCATGAAGTACGGCGGCGGTTCGCCCTTCTGCTTCAGGATCGTGAAATTACGGTCGAGTTCCTCGCTCAGAACTTTCACGAGCGGGGTCTGGGCAACCGCGTAGGAGGACACCAGCGCGAGGGCAAGTAGAAGTCGCACGTCTCACATAGGATAGCAGGGTAGCGGCGATTCCGGCTCTCACTGCACGTTGTGAGAAATCCCGAAACGGATGAGGTCGGCCGTGGTCGCGAGGTCGAGCTTCTCCAGAATTTTGCTGCGGTAGGTGCTGATCGTCTTAATGCTCAACGTGAGCTCGTCCGCGATCTGCGTGGGGGACTTGCCGGCCGTGAGCAGCCGCAAAATCTGATACTCGCGGTCCGAGAGCAGATCGACGCCGTCCCGTCCTTCCGCTTTGCTCGTCACGTAGTGGGCCAGGCGTTCGCCGAGCGAGGTGCTGATGTATCGCCTTCCCTCCCGAAGCCGCGCGACGGCGTCGAACAACTCCGCCACCGGCCGGTCCTTGGTCAGATAGCCGTCCACGCCCGCGCGCAGCGAGCGGATGCCGAGCTGGTCTTCCGGATGCATCGTGTGAATCAGGACGCGAACCCAGGGATTCTGGTCCTTGAACTGGCGAATCAGACCGATGCCGTCCTGCCCCGGCAGGTTCAAATCCAGGATGACGATGTCGAAGGACTCGTCGCGAAGCAGTTCAGTCGCTTCGGCGGCGTTGGCCGCGGAAACAAACGTCGAACCGGAAATTTCGCCGACAGCAGATGTTCCAGCCCGTCCCGCACGGTGGCGTGATCGTCGACGATCAGAAATCGGATTCGTTTAAGCATCGGTCCCCGGCAACGTCACTCTGAGCATGGTTCCGCCCCAGGGGCCGTTCCGATCTCGACCATGCCCTGGAGCGATGACACTCGCTCCTTGATTCCCAGCAGCCCGAAGGAACCCGGTTTGGGCCGTCCGCTCGCCTCGATGCCTTTGCCGTTGTCGGCCACCGACAGCTCGATCCCGCCGCCCTCGGCCCGCAGCCGGATGCGCACTTCCGTCGCGCCCGCATGTTTGGCGACGTTGGTGAGCGCCTCCTGCGTGATGCGGAACAGCGCCGTGGCCGTCCCGGCGCCGGTCTCGATGTCCGTGCAATCGGCCACGCAGCGGATGTCGTGCTTTTCCGAAAAATCCTGCGCCAGCCGCATTTTCAGACCGGCCAGCCGCTGTCCCAGCTCATCGTGAATTTCACGGGCGATCCGGGTGCGTTCCTGCTCGCTGGCGTGCTCGATGTGCGCGGTCAGTTCGTGAAGCTCCGCCAGCATCCTCTGGCGCTCGGCCTCGTGCGCCCTCCGCTCGGTCACGTCGGTCAGAAAAGCCAGCATCACCGTTCCCGTTGCGGTCTCGATGAAGCTGAAATCCAGTTTTACCGGGAACTCCGTTCCATCCTTGCGGCGCGCCGACACCTCCCAGCCGGACGCAAATGCCCATCTGGGAATCAGCAGGTCCTGGCTCTGCCCCACGATCTCTTCGCGCCTGTAGCCGAACATCCGCTCCAGCGCGCGATTCACTTGCATCACCCGGCCGCCGGCGTCCACCGTCAGGATGCCCTGCGCGGCGGATTCGAAATGATTCGAAATACGCCTCGATCCTTCGGCTCTGCTCTTCCAGCTTGAGGCGGGCGGCCTCGCGCATTTTCTCGTGGTCTTCCGGCACCACCGCAGCCCGCACATGGGCCCGCACATGGGAACGATCCACTACGCGGAAGATCGAACCCTCGCTCTCAGACGACGATGGCATCACCCCCAGCGTCCGTGACAGCTCGGGCGAAGCCAGGAAATCACCATCCGCAATGCTCACGAAGGTCCCGAAGCGAGCCAGCTTCTCTCCCTCCAGCAGTTGCTGCGAAGCGATTTGAAGTTCCCGCGCCAGCCGGCGATTGCGATCCTCGGCCGCGCGCAGTACCGTGTCCGCCCGCACACGCTCCAGCTCGGCCGCCGCGCGGCTGGCAAACACGTGGAGGATTGCACCCGCCGATTCCGCATCCTCGAGCGGCTCGGAATTGAGCGCCGCCAGAACACCAAGAACCTTCCCGTCGCGGCCCAGCAGGTCCTGGCGAACCGCCGGGTCGCGTGGCATCTCTGCCAGATCATAAGTCAGGTTCTCGCCGTACTCCCCGTCGTTCCAGAATGCGAGCGCGCGGACTTTGTCTTCCCCGACGAGCTCCCCGACCAGGACCCGGCGCGCGCCCAGTGCGGTGGCCAGATGGCGCACCAGCGACGGAAAATACTCCGGACCGGTCACGCTCGCCATTCCTTCGACGATGGAACGGAACGTGAGACTGGCACACCCAGTCCGCGCGTTGCGCACCGGCCCCGAGCTTATCTGGCTCGCCGCCCTCCGCAGGCGCAGCAGCGGACCCAGGGCCACGCGCCGGGTCCCCAGCAAGGCAATCGAGATGGCCACGGCAAACACCAGCGCCAGCCCGGTGGCGTTCTGAAGCAGCAGCCGGCGGCTCGGACCATAGACGGCGTCCGGGCTCAGGCCGACTCCGGCGTACAGCCCGCCGCCATTGGGAATTCGCTCCAGGGCCCAGATCCGGGGGACGTCCGCAAGCGCCGTCAGCTCGCCCTGGAACTCGGGCTGCGCCGTCACACGCGCGAAGGTTTTCTCGTCGAACACCGGTTTGCCCAGCCACTTGGCGCCTTCCGGGTTTCGCGCGAGCACCCTACCGTTCCGGTCCAGGACCACCACTATGCCTCCGTTGGGAGTGGGCGATTTTTCCATCTGTTGGTCGAGCCACGCCAGGTCCAGAGTCACGCCTACGTTGGACTTGAGCTAAAGGACCCGTTCCAGATCGCGGCTCAGCAGCCTGGCTTGCCACGCCACATTGGCCCGGGCGGCGTCCAGTTCCCGCCGCTCGTGTTGCCGCAAGGTGACGAACAACACTGCCGCCATCAGCGCCACGGTCATCGCGATCACCGCTGCCACTTGGCCGCGGATCGTGTGAGGCAGGAAAGTTTGCGGGAAACTCACGCGATCAGGCTCAGGCAGCGCGGCGGCCGGTTCGCCGGTTGCCGGCTCGGTAACGTCTGCTTTTTCCAGGGAGGTGGCCATTCATTTCCGAAGCATAGCTTAACACGGCGCCTCCGTCGCCAGTGCCCCCACCCAGGCGGATCTTGTAAATGACGAATAGCGTTGGAGTTGCAATTGAAACAGCTTTGCTTGGAGAGTCATCTTATCTTTTTCGGCATCGTTCCGGCGCGGGAAGAAACGAATGTTAGGAAAAGCTCCTGAGGAGCCTTTGCTTACAACCGAGGACGTCTCGAAGTGGCTGGGCATCGCGCGGCGAACGGTTTGCCTGTGGGCGGAGTGCAGCGCGCTGCCCGCCATCAAGGTGGGCAGACAATGGCGTTTTCGTCGCTCCGCGATCGTGAGGTGGCTGGAACAGGCACAGCCGAACCTGCTCGGCGATGCTCAGCCCGCTCCCGCGGCTGCGTTTGCGGCCGCGGCTTTTAGCATTTTCCCCAGAAAGCGGCTGCAATAGGCGCGTTACAACGGCCACGGCGCCAGCACGCGTAAGTTCTTTTCGCACAGCGTGATGCGAAATAATGCCGCAAATACTGCACTTGCGGCAACTACGGCATACTCTTCGTCAATTCTGGATCTAATATGGCCGTGTCGCCTTCGGGCGGATAACGTTGGAAAAGAAAGGACGAAAATCAACATGTTTGCGAAACGGAGTATTGGCTTAATGACTGTAATCATGGCGATGTCCGTGGCTGCTTTGGCGCAGAAGGGCTGGAAGACGAATGCCCCCGTGCCGGCCGGATTCGGGCGTGAAGGCGCTTGCGTGGCCAATGTGGGGGACGTCATTTACTTCATTGCGGGATTCGGGCCCAGCGGAGATAGCGCCACCAACAGCGCCTACACCATTCCCAAGGACAGTTGGAATACCGGAACTCTCGCCCCTATCCCCGGACCGGTGCGGTCCGAGGTTATCGGAGTGGACCACGGTGGCTCGGTGTACTGCCTGGGCGGCCGCGCTGGTGGATCGACGCTCGACTTCAATCAGCGCTACGATCCGTCCAGCGATTCGTGGACCGCACTCGCGCCGCTGCTCACTCCGGTTGACGCCGAGTATTCGGGCGTGGTGGTGGGCGATACGATCCACGTCATCGGCGGCCGCACGGACGGAGCCACGGTTCCCTTCTCCAATCCGAAAACCAGCGCGCACCAGGTTTATGACATCGCTTCCGACACCTGGTCCTTCGGGCCCGCGCTGCCCGGCGATCCGCGCTCGGAGATGTGCGCCGTGGCCAAGGGAAACAACATTTACGTGATGGGCGGCAATTCTCTGCTCTCCGGGGCTGGCGCCGTCGCCACGGTCGATATCTACGACGTCGCTCATGCCACCTGGAGCGCCGGTCCGCCCCTGCCGGTGCCGCGCGCCAACGCAGCCTGCGCCGCGATCGGGAACAATATCTACGTAATCGGAGGTGTCGATCCCGCGGGAGTCTTCCACAACGACACTTTCGCGCTCGACGTGGACAAGGGGACCTGGTCGAGCAGCACGCCCAAACCGACCGCGACCGCTGAGACGCCCGGCATTCCTCACGGCGGACAGATCTTCGTCATTGGCGGAGGCTTCTTCGGCGCGGGCGGCGGCGCGCTGGGCACCATCAACGAATCATTCAGACCGTAGGCGCGCGGGGCTCGTCCCGGCTCACGAAAGCGCATTCAGCAACTTGTCGATGTCGGCCTGGCTGTTGTAGACCGATGGCGAAACACGCAGAAGATGCTGGTCGATCTTCACGTCCACATTGGCCTTCTCCATGCGGGCCGACACCGCGCGCGGATCCTTGACCACAAAACTCACGATCGAGGACTTGGTCTCCGCCGGAGTCGCCGAAGGATATCCGAGCCGCGGCATCTCCTTCTGCAAGCGGCGGGTCAGCGATTGCGTGTGGGCCTGAATGTTCTCGACGCCCAGACGCTCGATGTAGGGCAGAGAGTAGCTGAGCGCGGCAATCGTCGCCTGGGACATCGTGCCCACTTCAAAATGCGCCGCCGTGCCTTTGAGCGGTCTCCAGGTGGCGGCCCCGTCCGAAGTAACGTCGTAAGGAAAGATGTGGTTCTCGAAATCGGCCACCTGCCGCGAGCCGTACTGCACACGCCGGATCACTTTGTCGAGCAGGTCTTCGCGGACGTACAAGTAGCCCAGGCCAAAGTCGCCCATCAGCCACTTGTGACTGCCGCCGCCGCAGAAATCCGCCCCGGCGCCCTCGACGTCGATGGGAACCGCTCCCGCCGCCTGCACCAGGTCGGCATAGACGTAAGCGCCGCGGCTGTGCGCCAGATCGCACACCGCCTTCAAATCGTATTGGAATCCGTTCAGGTAGGAGACCAGCGAGATCGCGACCAGCTTAGTGTTGCGATCGATCGCCTTGTCCAGATCGGCCAGATCGATCCGCCCCTCGCGCGGCTTGACGAAGCGCACATCGAGACCTTGCGTCTTGAGCGAACGATACAGGTAAGTGGAGTTCTCGTAGTGCAGAGCGTCGGTCACGATGTTGCCCTGCGCGTGCGGAAATCCCAGGCTTTGGACGATCAGATTTTCGCCAATCGTGGTGCTGGGCACGAAGCTGAGGGCGGAAGGCTGCACGTGAATCAGCTTGGCGATCCCCGCTTTCACCTGGCTCCCCGCGGGCCCGAACGAAAATCGCGTGGAGCCGGTGGACTTGCGCCGCAGATACGTCTGAATGGCGCCCATCGCGCCGGAGCTCAGCGGATGCCAGGCTGCGTTGTTCAGGAACGCCGCGGCTTCCGCCATGGGAAAATCCGCCCGGGCGGGAAGCTGCGCGGTGGACTCCCCTGCGAGCGGAAATTCGAAGGCAGCCCCGGCCGAAGCGCAGGCCAGCCACCGCCGCCGATTCATTCTCATACGGGCCTCCTCATCAGTCTGATCTTACGACGGATTCCCGCTGTGCGCTGAATCCCGTATTCTAGGTTTATGCAAGTCGTTCTTCCCGAGCAGGCGCTCCCAGCCAAACTTACGTTGAATCCGGAACTTTGCATGAACGACGACGAGTATTACGAATTCTGCATGGCCAACCCGGATCTGCGATTAGAGCGGACCGCACAAGGAGAGATCGTCATTGTGCCACCAGCCGGATTGGAGTCGAGTTATCAGAGCGGAGAATCCTTTGGGCAGTTGCGCGCGTGGGCAAAGCGCGACGGTCGCGGCAGGGTGTTTGACGCCAGCGTCGAGTTCATCCTGCCCACCGGCGCGGCCCGGTCGCCCGACGCCGCCTGGGTCTCGAACGACAGGATCTCGCGGGTGCCCAAGCCGAACCGGCGGAAATTCCCTCGCGTCTGTCCCGAGTTCGTAATCGAAGTGATGTCACCCAGCGACCGCCTGCGAGCCGCTCAGGAAAAAATGAGAGAGTGGATTCGCGCGGGCGTCGCGCTCGCCTGGTTGATCCACGGAGACAAGAAAACCGTGTACGGGTACCGGGCCGGTCAGAGCGGCGCCGAGACGCGCGCCGGCATCACCGCGATTGCCGGAGAAGGGCCCGTGGCGGGGTTTGAGCTGGATCTGACGGAGATTTGGGCAGGCCTGTAGACACGCGGTTTTCCGCCGCTACGAACCGGATAAAATCCGGGAGCTCGTGGAGTGAAACAATTCCCCCAGCCGGGTCGTGCATCGCCAGCCGCCTCGCCTCATCCGGATCGTTCATCATCAGAATGGACTGGACACCCGCGCTTTTCGCCACCTTCAGGCCCTCAGCCGTGTCGGTGAGAAACATCACGCTCTCCGGGTGGAGCGAGGCGCCGGCGACGGCGCGCCGAAGCGGCTCGGCTTTGACGCCCCCCGCATTGTCTCTGGTCCACACGCCCTCGAAAAAATCGCCGGGCGGGCACTTCTTTAAAAAGCGCGCGACCGCCGCGCCCGACAGCGACGACGCGATGACCAGCCGGACGCCCATGGTCTTCAGCTCGGAAAGCGCCGGTTCAACGTCCTCGTATACACTCGCACCGTCCACGGCTTGAAGTTCCAAAGCCTCGCTCATCGTTCCGCCGGAGGCCTCCATCAAGTTGAGCAGGTGCCAGTAGGCCCGGCTGCCCGATTTGCTCGTCTTCTTTTTGCGGCCGAATGAGCGGGCGGCGATTTCAAGAAATGGCTCGGCGGGAAATTCGGCGAGGCAGCCGACGGGCTCGAATAATACGCCCTCAATTGCTTGCATTCAGCTTCGCCAGACCCGAAGCCAGCAGGCCCTTCGCCATTTCGATCTTCATCTCGTTGTATTTGAGCGGCGCGGCATTCGCGAGCGCGACCGACACGGCCTGACCGCCCAGATCCGCGCTCAGCGTCTTTCCTTTAAGGAAATTTTCCACGGCCGTTTCCCGCAGCGGCTTCCCCGCGATCCCTCCGAACACGACCCTGGCGTCGTCGATCGTGTTCCCCCGCACCTGGAGATTCATCGCCAGCGAGGCCATCGCGAAATCCCAAACACCGCGCGGCCGCAGCTTCTCAAACGATGTCCGCGCGCCCGGCTTGGGCGCCGGGATCACCACCTCTGTGAGAATTTCGTTGAACCGCACCACGTGGGATTGAATTCTCCCGTCCACCATCATGTCCCCGGGCACGAGCTGCTCTACCGACAGCTCCTTCACGCCGGCGGGAGTGGCCAGCTTCACCCTGGCGTCGAACGGAATCAGCGCGGTCGCGGCGTCGCCCGGATAAGCGGCGTAGCACAACCGTCCGCCCATCGCCGAATGGTAATAGCTGTTATCGCCGATCGCCCCGTAGCACATGTATCCGCCGTTTCTATAGCAGGAATAACCGCCGCGCAGATACTGGCACCACACCTCCTGCAACAGATCGCCGCCCAGCGTCGACGCGTTGCGCAGCTCCGGCGATGAGATCGTGTGGATCGCCTCCACCAGCATCGGGTATTTCTTCTTCAACAGGGCGGAATCCGCGATTTCCGATAGTCGCGTGGCAGTGCCGATGGCGACGCCTCCCTGCGCGTCTTCCTTGATGTAACGGAGATTGTCGATTCTCTTGATGTCGACCAGATAACTCGGCGCCTGCTTGAGCCGGTTCTTCAGGCGGACCAGGAGATCGGTTCCCCCGGCGTAGACGCCGCCTTCGGTTCCGTGTTGCGACAGAATTTGGATCGCTTCGCCCACCGTCTTGGGTCGATAAATGGAGATGTTTTTCATGCCCGCCTCCTTTGGTCTTTCAACCCGGCCATGATCTTTTCCCGTGTGATGGGATGCTCCCTCACCCTGACTCCGCACGCGTTGTAAATGGCGTTGGCGATGGCGCCCGGCACGGCCCCGATGCTGGTCTCGCTGAAACTCTTCACGCCGTAGAACCAGCGCGGCTCCAGACTGTCGATGTAGACCTGCGTTTGCTTGGGAACGTCCATGATGGTGGGGAGCCGGTAGGAGAGATACCCGATGCTGTAATGCCGGGTCCCCGGAAATTCGCGATCCCACGGAATGGCATCGGTCGCGAGTTGCGCGCTCTCCACCAGCGATCCGACCATATCCGCTTCGGCGACCAGAGGATTGATCACCAGCCCGGTGTCGTGCGGATACACGGCCCGGAGGAATCGCCAATCGCCCGTCCAGGTGTCCACCTCGACTTCGACGAAGCAGGCCCCGACGCCCTTATTCGCGAGTCCTCGTTCTCCTCCGGCGACGCCGCGGCCGGTTTGCCGGATCGCGCCATTGTTGGCTTTTGCCAGCGCCGCGAACGTCGTGCTCTTCTTGGAATCCTCCTTCGATGAGATGGTTCCATCGCGAATCTGAAGCTTGTCCGCATCCACCTTCAACGCGGCTGCCGCGCGCTGGAGCAGTTCCTTTCTGAGTTTGTCCGTCGCGCTGCAAATCGCCGCGCCTTGCAGCGTGATGGTGCGCCCGCCGTACCACTCGTCGCTCGACGGCGCGATGTCGGTGTCGCCCCAAATCAGCCGGATTCGATCCCGCGTCGTGAATCCCAGCATCTCCGCCACCAGATGCGCCAGCGCCGTGCCGTTGTTCGATCCGCTGTCGGGAAGGGCGATCTTCATGGTCACGTAACCGTCTGCGGTCAGCTCCACTTCGGTGCCGAACACGGACGCCCCTCTGGCCGAGGACAACAGCTCGAACGCTTCCTCGCCGTCGTGGTACCCCATCAGGCCGCCGTGATGCTGCGACATGCCCAGGCCAAAGCCCTTCTTGAATCGTCCGGGGGCGCCGCCCGCCACTGCATTTCTCTTTTCCCAGCCGAAAGCCTTGGCTCCCTCCTCCAGCACCTCCGCCGACGCGAACGATTGGTAAGGGTGGCGCGTGTCCTGTGGGGTAAGCCGGGTGATGTGCATGAGCCGGAATCGCAGCGGGTCCTGCCCTACCGCTTCCGCCATCTCATCCATCATGCTTTCCCAGGACCACTTGGTCTCCTGCTGGAGGTAGCTCCGCGACGGCCCCGGCCGCGGCGCGTTGGTCCGGTACGCGCACCACAGCGTTCTCCAGTTGGGAACCGACGATGTGTACAGCTCCAACTGGTTGAAGGCGTTTCCCGGACCCGCGGCGTGCCCTCCACCCTCCAGATCCCCCACGCTCACGTACACTTCGTGGTGGATCGCCGTGATGCGTCCGTCTTTCTTGGCGCCCACTTTGAATTTCGTGAGGGTCTCGGGCTTGATCCGCAATTGTGCGAGTTCCTGGTCCTTGGGCAACATCACCTTGACCGGCCTGCCTGTCACTTTGGCCAGATGGGCGATCAACGGATAAAATCTCTCCGCCGCCAGGCTCGCCGCTCCGAACGTGCAGCCATTCCATTTGTTGATGAACCGGATCTTCGACGCATCGATGCCCAAAGAGGCGGCCAAACCCGCTCGCGGAGGATAAATTCCCTGGCCCATGCCCCAGAATGTGAGTTTGTCGCCGTCCCACTTGGCCACGCTGCCGGCGGGTTGCATCGGAACCGAGACGCCTCCGGCAAACGGATAGGTGAACTCCTTGATCACATCCGCTTCGGCGAATCCCTTCTCGACGTCGCCTCGCTGTTCCGCCCAAGTGGCGTGGGGAAAATCCTTCGGGGCGTTCGCCGGCCGCAGGAGGTTGCCTTTTCCACCGCGCAGGTCTGGCGCATCGGAAGCCATCGCGTCCTTGAGCGTCGATGCGAAGGGCAGCACGTCGTACTCCACGCGGATCGCATCCGCTGCGTCCTGGGCGAGATCCTCGGTTTCGGCCGCGACGATGGCCACCACTTCGCCCTGAAGGTTGAGTTCCTGGGGGAGCGCTTCGGGCAAGGCCCTGGCTCCGGGCGGATGCGGACCCGCCGCCTTTGGCGCGTTCTTGTACGTGATGATTTGCGCCACGCCGGGCATCCTCTCGGCGGCCGATGTGTCGAGGCTCTTGATCCTGGCGTGCGGATGCGGGCACGTCAGGAACCTCACGTACAGCATGTCGCGAAACCACACCCGGCTCGCGTACTGCGCCTTGCCGGTGAACCTCGGGATCGAGACTTCCGGCAGAGCGGGCAACGGCTTGCCCAGCACGTTCAGATTCTCGGGCGGGTAGCCCTGCCATTTCCTGGTCTTCAACCTCCGCCTGCCTTCGATCAACTCATCGCCGGGCAGGTGTCCGCCGCTGGTCGAGTAATCCCGAACCATCGGCAGCTTGACCTGAACAATCGAGGCCGGCTCGGTGTCGATCTGGCGCTTGTCTCCTCGCAGCACTGCGGCGGAATCCATTACGGTCCGGATCATCGCCGGATAGGACGCGCACCGGCAGATGTGCCCGGCCAGCGCGGCTTTCACTTGATCCTCGGTCGGGTTCGGGTTCTTGTCGAGAAGCGCTTTCGCGGTGACCACCCAGCCCGGCGTGCAGAATCCGCAATCCGCGGCCACGTGCGCGTGACCGATTCTCTGCAACGGATGCAGATTCTTCTCGTCGCCCACGCCCTCGATGGTGAGAATCTTCCTCCCGGCGGCTTCGGTCGCCAGGGTGTGGCAGGAGTAAACGGGAGTCCCGTCCACCAGCACGCTGCACGCCCCGCAGGTCGCGCGATTGCAGCTCCGGTTGGTTCCCGTCAGACCCGCCTTCACGGCGATGACTTCCCATAACGTGGTCCGCGCCTCATATTCCGCGACGTGAAGCTTGCCGTTGATGAGGAACGACGCTCTCTCTTTCATGAACGGCGCCGGAAGCGTGGGAGCCGCTGCTGCGGTGAAGACGGCCTCCCCTCCAACAGCGGTCAGGACGACGCCCGATCCGGCGGCCTTGAGGAAATTCCTGCGCGAGTAATTCATGGCATTCTCTCCTGTCCCAGGCAAATCATATCGCAATCAACGCCGTGCCGTGACCGTGATTTCGATCCTCGCCGCCGGCACCGCCAGCTTGGTCACGCCCACGGTTGTCCGCGAGGGCCTTTGGTCCTTGAAGTAGGTGATGTAGATGTCGTTCATGGTCTGGAACAGTCCCATGTCCGTCAGATACACCTGCACCGAGACCACGTCGGAATAATTCATCTTGGCTTCGCGCAGAATGATGCCGATGTTGTCGAGCACCTGCCGCACCTCGGCGTCGAACTTCTCCGGCAGCTTTTGGGTCTTGAGGTCGCGGCCGATCTGGCCGGACACGTACAGCGTCCCGTCGACCAGAACCGCCGGGTTAAACGGTCCTCCAGGGGCGAACTCTTTTGGCTGAATGATTCTCTTTTCGGCAGACATGGGCATGGACGCTCCGAGTAAAGTGAACGCAAGGACGGATGCGAGTTTCATACGTATTAGTGAATCACAACTGCCTGAGGGCCGCTACCCGCGCCCAAGAGCAGCCAGAACACGCTTCGGCGTTAGAGGGTATTCCTGCAACCGCACGCCGGTCGCGTCGAACAAAGCGTTGGCGATCGCGGTGGCCGCGGGCCCCAGCAACTCCTCGCCCGCGCCCGTCGATTTTTCATTCATACGCTGCACGACGATCGGAGTCACTTCGGGGCACTCCGCGAATCGCAGGATCGGATAACTGTTCCAGTCGAGACTGGTGACGCCGGTCTTGCTGAACGTCACTTCTTCTTTCAGCATGCGGCTGGCGGCCTGCACCAGCATCCCGCTGATCTGGTTCTCGATGAACGCCGGATTCACGGCCAGCCCCGCGTCCATCGCCCCGTACATGTGTTTGGCGACGATCAAGCCGGTCTCGCGATTCACCTCGATCTCGGCGGCGGCCGCCGCGTAGGACGTGATGTGCGTGCCCAGCGCGATGCCTCGTCCCTTCACGACCTTCGCGCTCGATAGGTTCGAGGCTGCCTTTCGCGGCGTCCACCCGGCGGCCTTCGCGACCGCGTTCAAGACGCCCAGCCAGCGCGCATCCTTAATATTGCGCTGCCGGAACACGAACGGATCTATCCCGGCGAGATGCGCCAGCTCGTCGATGGTCTGCTCCGAGGTGAAGCAAAACGAGATATCGAGAGGCGAGCGCAGGAACGATCCCTTGAGATACCCCTGAATTCCCGGCACGCGGCGATTCACCAGACGCAGGTTGGGGATGTCGTACATCGAGCCGAGATTGAACGGCGTCACCCCTTGCGACGTGGCCCCGTTTAGCTCGCTCGCGGGCGTCCCGAGCGCCAACTGCTGCGAGGTTTCGATCGCGCTCCAGGTATGCTGCGACCCCTGGTATTCATACGCCACGATTCTGCCTTCCGCGTCGGCGCCGGCGCGGATGTCGCCGAGATGAGCGGGACCGTAGTTATCCCATCCGTGCTCGTCCCAGCGCATGAACTGCACGCGCACGGGCTTCGCCGCCGCTTGCGACAGGATCGCCGCCGCCTGCGCCGCATCGTCGTAGCAACTGTGGCCGTAGGTGCCCGCGCCATCGTAGTATTGAACCCGCACCTTGCCCACGGGGATCCCCAGCACTCCGGAGAGCTGTGCCCGCGTCGCATAGATGTTTTGCGTGGAGCACATCACCAGCGCGGAATCCGCCTTGACGTCGGCCAGCGCGCAGTTCGGACCAAAGGGCACGTGCGCCTGATACGGGCCGAAGCAGCTTCGCGAGACGACGTGCGCGGCCCGGGCCAGCGCGGACGCCGTGTCCCCGCGCTCGGCGGCGACCGTGTCGGTGGTCTTGGCCGCGCGCATCTGCTCGCGCAAGCCGTCGCTGCCCGGCAGCGTCGGGGTCGCGTCCCAGCTCACCTTGAGCTGCTGCGCCGCGCGAACCGCGTCCCACTCGCTCGCCGCCACCACGCCGATGAAATCGCGTTTCCGGATCACCCGCGCGCCCGGGATACTGTTGATGGAGCTCTCGTCCACCGCCATCGCCTTCGCCGCGGCTCCGTAAGCGGCCTGCCCGCGCGGGCGAACAATGCGGCCGTGCAACATGCCCGGCACGCGCACGTGCTGCATGAAGACGAACTTGCCGCTGATCTTGTCCGGGACGTCCCTGCGCGCGACGTTTGTGCCCGCAACCTTGTAGGCGCTCGGCGCCTTCAGCGGCGCGGTTCCGGTGAACGGCACGTTGAACGGTTTGTCGCCCACCAACTCGCCGTAGGTGACCGACTGCTTCGGATTGTCCGCCACCGACACCACGCCCTTGGACACTGCCAGCCGCTCCACCGGCGCGTTCAACTTCTTCGACGCGAGCGTGAGGAGAGTGAGCCGCGCCTCGGCCGATGCCGCCCTGATCCGCGGGCCGCCTCTGTGGATGGACGCGCTCGATACCGTACCGCCCTGGTTGGGCGTCCGGTTCGTGTCCAGCCGGACCGTGCGGATCTGGCGCATCTCCAGATCGAGCTCCTCGGCCGCGATCTGCAACAGCGCCGTGGAGCAGCCCTGTCCCAGCTCGACGAATCCGGCGAAGACGGTGGCGGTGTTGTCGGCGTGAATCGCCAGCCACGTGTCCAGCCGCTGGGGATCGGGCTGATCCGGACCGCCAACGAAGGCTACGTATTCCTGCTCCTGCGCGAGCGCCGCGCGGCGAAGGCTGAAGCCGATGAGCAGCGCGCCGCCGGCTTTCAACAGATCGCGGCGAGGAAACGTAGTACCCATGGCTGTAACCTCCAGCTGCCTTTAGCTCCTGTTAAATTCTATACCCTCAAACGCGCACCTTCTCCCCCTCCTACACTGGAGGGGACCGTCATGGATGCCCGGCCTCTTCTCGAATCGCTGGCGCGCGCTTTGAACGACGCGGGCCTGGAGGCGATTCTGATCGGCAACGCAGCGGCTGCCTTGCACGGCGCCCCTGTCACAACGATAGATTTCGATTTCTATCTCCGGAAAACGCCCCGCAACATCGCCAAGCTGAAGGCGGTCGCACGCGCGCTCGACGCCGTGCTCCTGCGCCCGTTCTATCCCGCGTCCGGCCTGTACCGGCTCGTCCGCGAGGAGGACGGCCTGCAAGCTGATTTCATGACGGTCGTCGACGGCGTCAAATCGTTCGCTTCCTTGCGCGCTGGTTCGACGGCCCTCGACTTTGACGGCTCCCGCGTGCTCGTGGCAAGTTTGGGCGCGGTGATCGCGAGCAAGCGGGCGGCGAACCGGCCACGGGATCTCGCCGTACTCGATATCCTGGAAAGGGTCCTCGGTGAAAAAGAAGCGCGCGACAAGAAAGCAACAGATCGACGCTCTAAAGGCGGAAAGTGACCGCGCCCTGGTCGAAATGATCCAGCGGTTGCTGGCCAAACCCCCGGAGCAGCGCACACATTTCCTGCGCAAGAAGGTCGGCTTCCGGGCGTCGAGCCTGTAGGGCAGCGCCGCTCAAACGCGCACTTGTTCGTCAGAAATCCGCCCGTGCCGCGCTTCACCCGGCGTCCCTCACGGGTTGCTGGCGCAGGGCCCCGCGGCCCTCTTCCAGATCCGCTGGATCAAGTAAAAGTGTCCGTTGTTTTCAAAGTTCGCATTCGCTCCATTCGACATTAAGTACGGCCCGGGGCCGTAACGGTAATTGCATAGATCGGCGTTTTCCGAGTTATCGGCCGCGTACCAGGCCGTGCCATCCGGGTCGGTGACGGACTCGGAAAGCTCATGGATGATCGAATCGGTCATCGAGTCCGCGCCCATGTCGCCGTTGGGCGTATTATTTTGCCCGAACACCACAACATTTCCGTCGCAGCCTGAGCACGCCTGCGTCGGATCGGGGACCAGAGCATACCGGATGTTCACTCCAGCCCCGAATACCATCACAGTGTGGTTGGAGTGGTAGGCGCAATAGTTGCTACAAAACCCCCGCGCCGTCACGTCTGGCGAAGTCAGCACAAAATACACCGCGTTTGAACTTGCCGGCAGCCCCGCCGCAAACGCGTTATGGAGGATCTTCACGACGCCGGCCCCGGTAATCATGGTTCCCTTCCCCAGGGAGTAATTGTCGTTATACAACGATCCATTTGGATCCCCAGGGAAAGCGTTCGGCGTATAGAAGAACGTCGGTTGAATGTGGGTTCCCGTGCCAGCGCCGGTGTTGTCGTAGCCGGTATTCACTTCATAGGGATTATTTGGCGCCGGTCCGTTAATATCCGTCAGGAAACGCTTAACAATGGCGGACGTGGTGGGCGCGAAACTGCCGTAAAAAATCACATATACGGCAGGTTTCTGATTCAAGACCACTCCGCCGTGGTACAGGACCGGTGGATGGCGGGCGGAAGCTCGCCCGTCGACATTCGGATCGAACGGTTTCTTGACGACGATCCTCTCGACGGACTCCGCCGACAACAGCGCGACAACCGCCGCTGCCGCAATAAGCGCCCTAATAAGGATGGGCTTCACTGCCGAGGCTCCCTACTTCCACGCGGAGTAGATCGGCTTGCCCACTAGAAACGCCGGATTCGCGCCCGGCCTCGGCCGGAACTTCTGGACGCGCCCGCTGTCCACTTCGGCAGCGTAGAAATTCCCTTCCTGATCGACGGCGATCCCGTGCACACCCCAGAACCCGCCCGGAAAATCGCCCCAGGTTCCCCAGGAATACAGGAAGTGCCCGTCCAGATCGTACTTCAGCATCTTGGAGGTTCCGCGATCGAAGGCCCACAGCGCGCGGTCGGCGCCGATGTAGATCAGGTGGATGTCCGAAGGCGGCGGACCGAAGCTCCACTCCTTGAGATATTTTCCGTTCTCATCGAACACCTGCACGCGGTGGTTCTGACGGTCGTTGACAAACACCCGCCGCGTTTGCGTGTCCACCGCGACGCCGTGCACGTTGTTGAAATATCCCGGCCGCTTCTCCGGAGGCGTACCCTTCTCGCCCCACGCCAGCAGGAACTTTCCGTCCTTGTCGAACTTCGCGACGCGCGTCCCGGTATAGCCGTCCGAGACGACGAAGCTGCCGTCGGGAAACCAGCCC
>JBGPLI010000013.1:0-47168 GCA_041486445.1 Bryobacteraceae bacterium | reverse complement strand
CGCGCAGCCCGGCGAGCTCGTGCCATGTCTTCGCTCCGTCGGTCGAGCGGAATATGGCGGCATCTTCGACTCCGGCGTAGACCGTGTCCGGATCGGCGGGCGAGGGTTCGAGATGCCAGACGCGCTTGAACTCCCAGGGGTGCGGCTTGCCGTCGTACCACTGGTGCGTGCCGGGAACTCCGTCGTATACGAACTTGTTCCCGATGGTTTCCCACGTTTTGCCGCCGTCGCTCGAGCGCTGCATCGTCTGCCCGAACCAACTGCTGGACTGCGACGCATACAGCCGGTTCGGGTCGGCGGGCGATCCCTTGAGGTGGTACATCTCCCAGCCCCCGAAGTGGGGACCATTCACTTCCCAGCGTTGGCGCTTCCCATCCGACTCCAGCAGAAACGCGCCCTTGCGTGTACCGACCAATACGCGAACTTTGCTCATGCTCCTCACAGTACCAGAGGATGGTTCGGCAAAACGTGCCGGTCTGTAGTATCCTGAAGTTTCTGAGGGTCTTCAGAAATCCACCCCTTAAGGAATCCGTATGTACGCAGTGATTGAAACGGGCGGGAAACAGTATCGCGTCGCGCCGGGCGAGTCGGTCGAGATCGAAACCCTGGCGGGCGACGTGGGCGCAGAGGTCGAGTTCAACCGCGTGCTGGCGGTGGTGGACGGGGACGTGGTGAAATCCGGCGAGGAGGCCGGTGCCGCGCGCGTGAAGGGCACCATCGTCGCGCACGGCCGCACGCCCAAAACGCTGGTGTTCAAGTTCAAGCGCAAGAAGCAGTACAAGCGCACCATCGGGCATCGCCAGAACTACACGCGCGTTACCGTCAACGAGATCGTCCCCTAAAGGAGCGTCGTCATGGCACACAAAAAAGGTCTGGGAAGCTCGAGAAACGGCCGCGACTCAAACGCGCAGCGCCTCGGCGTGAAGGCGTTCGGCGGCCAACTGGTGCCCGGCGGCTCCATCATCGTCCGGCAGCGCGGCACGCGCATCCAGGCCGGCGACAACGTCGGCCGGGGCAAGGACGACACGCTGTTCGCCAAGGTCTCCGGCGTGATCGAGTTCCGCGACCGTGGCCGGCTCGGCAAGTTCGTCAGCATACGCGTGGCGGCTGAGTAACCCACCTCGTTGTTCATCGACGAAGTCAAGATTTATGTAAAAGCCGGCGACGGCGGCAACGGCTGTCTGGCTTTTCGCCGCGAGAAGTATGTCCCCAGGGGGGGCCCGAGCGGCGGCGACGGCGGCCGCGGCGGCGACGTGATTCTGACCGCCAGCCAGCACTACAACACGCTCCTGCACTTCCGCTTCAATCCCGAGCACAAGGCCGAGCGCGGACGCCACGGCGAAGGCAGTAACCGGAAAGGCCGCGAAGGCGCCGCGAGGGAAGTGCCCACTCCTGTCGGCACTATCGTCTATGACGCCGAGACCGGAGAACTGCTGCACGACTTCACCGAAGCCGGCGACCGGTTCGTGGTCGCGCGCGGCGGCAAGGGCGGCAGGGGCAATGCGCGCTTCGCCACCTCCACTCACCAGGCCCCGACCGAGCACGAGCCCGGACGGCCGGGCGAACAACGCCACCTGCGCCTGGAGCTGAAGCTGCTGGCCGACGTCGGGCTGGTCGGTTTTCCGAACGCGGGAAAATCGACGCTGATCTCGCGCATCTCGGCCGCGCGCCCCAAGATCGCCGACTATCCCTTCACCACGCTCGAACCCAATCTCGGCGTCGTCAGCACGGGGACCGGTGCGGACGATCTGCGAACGTTCGTCGTCGCCGACATTCCCGGCCTGATCGAAGGCGCGCACCTGGGCCACGGGTTGGGCACGCAGTTCCTGCGGCACGTCGAGCGGACGCGCCTGCTGGCGCACCTGGTGGACGTTTCCGAGGCTTCGGGCCGCGACCCGGTGCACGACTTCGAGGTGGTGATGGCGGAGCTGGCCAGTTTCTCCGACGAGCTGGCCAAGAAGCCGATGATCGTCATCGCCACCAAGCTCGACGCGGCGCAGGACCGCAAGCGCACTGTGGCGCTCCAACGGATGGCGAAGAAGAGTGGCCTGCCGTTTTTCAAGATCTCGAGCGTGACGGGCGAGGGGATCGAGGATCTGAAGCAGGCAATGTGGGAAGCCGTTCGGCCGTCCGGGTGACCGAAGACAGCGCCACCAGGCGCACCCACAGCCGCACCAGTTGCGTGAGAGTCACCAGCAACGATCGCACGCGGAAGAATTGGGAACGGCCGTGCAATCGCGGATAGTGGTGCACGCCGGTTTCGACCACGCGGCAGGAGGTGAGCTCCAGCTTGCGCACCAGCTCCACGCAGATGGTGCCCGAGGTCGAGGTGAGCCGGATCTCATCGAGCAGGCTGCGGCGGATCAGGCGGAAGTCGCAATCGATATCGCGCAGGCGTATGCCGAAGAGGAAGCGCGCGAAGGCATTGTAGACGCTTCCGATGCAGATGCGGTGCCAGGGATCGCTGCGCTCCAGCTTGTAGCCGTTCACCAGGCCGACGTCGGGACGCATCAGCGCCAGCAGCCTGGGGAGTTCGCCCACGTCGTATTGGCCGTCGCCGTCGGTATAGAACACCAGCTCCTTGGTGGCGGCGGCGAATCCGGAACGTAGCGCTCCGCCATAACCCCGGTTGGCCGCGTGCGCGATCACGCGCAGATTCGGAGCGAAGCGCACGGCGAGTGCGTCCACCACCTCGGCGGTATTGTCGGTGCTGCCGTCGTTGACCACGATCACTTCGTAATCGGAGGCGTGAGCGGCGAGCACGGCGAAGGTGTTCCCGATCAGCGTGGGCAGAGACGGCGCGTCGTTGTAGGCCGGGAAGAAGACGCTGACGCTCGGAGTCAAGCTCCCTAATGTAGCACGGGTGCTTAACACAGACACGAATGCCTATGCCACCTAGGGCTGGGGGCTGGGCGCGCCGCCGCCGGGAGCGGGTGGTTTCGGTTTCTCCTTGGCCGGGGGATGCGCGGCCCCTTTCACGGGGCTCAGCAGCACGTGCGCGTTGCGGCCTTCCAGGCGCGGCTGGCCTTCGGCGACACCGTACTGCGCCAGGTCCTCGGCAAAGCGGATCAGCAGCTTCCGTCCGAGGTCGGTATGGGCGATCTCACGGCCGCGGAACTGCACCACAGCCTTGACGCGATTGCCTTCCTGGAGGAACCGGATGGCGTGGTTTTTCTTGAAATCATAATCGTGATCGTCGGTGTTGGGGCGGAATTTCAGCTCCTTCACCTGGATGATGTGCTGCTTCCGCTTGGCGTCGTGCTGCTTCTTCTTGTTTTCGTACTGCCACTGGCCGTAATCCATGGCTTTCGCCACGGGCGGCTCGGCGGTCGGCGCGATCAGAATGAGGTCGAGGCCCAGTTCCTGGGCCCGGCGGATCGCCAGCGAGGTTTGCATCACCTCGACGGTCCCATCGGGGAAGACCGCGCGGACTTCCCTGGCGCGGATGGCTTCGTTGACGTTTTCCCGGATCCTCGGCCGGCGCGGCGGAAATCTTGGATTCATCGATGTTTCGGCCGGCGGCTAGCGAGCGAGGGAATCGTCATGACCAAATAGTATCATCCCTGCGACGGCGCTGGCGAGAGCAGGTTCATCCGCCGCAAAATATCCTGGTAGCGAGAGTCCTGACGCAACGCCTGGAAATAATGCATACGTATTAGATAGGTGAGGCTGGGGTCGCGCTCCTGGATTGCCTTGCTCGCCCACGTGAACGCCGCTTCCACATCCCCCAGCGCTAAGACTGTCATGGCTATCATTGCTCCGGAAACGTATTGCCGGCGCCTCTTGTCCTCCAACTCCGCCAGAAATCGTTCCGCGTCGGTCCGGCGCCCGCCCCGAACATAGGCCCAGCCGAGAAAGCCCAACGGATAGAACTCTCCCGGCATCAACCGCCGGGCTTTCTCGAGGAGTTCGATTCCCTCCTCATGCCGGCCTAAGCGGGAGTAGGTTTCACCGAGCAACGCCATCGCGTCTCCGTAGTTTGGGTTGATGTCGAGGGCGTGCCGGGCGTGCTCTATGGCCTTGTCATTCTGGCCGGCCCACAAATAATAGGTGGCGACGATTTCGCGAAAGAGGGTGGAGAGCGGATCGAGCTCAACCGCACGGAGCGCTTCGGCTAGAGCCTCCTCCGCCCGCCCCAAGTCGTGCAAAGCATTACTTCTCCAGAAATGAGTGCGTGCGGACGCCGGATTCAACCGGAGGGCGGTCTCGAACCGATGCAGGGCCTCCTGCCACCGGTATTCGCTGAGCGCCTCCACCATACCCAACACGGCGTGGGCTTCTGCCAGCGTCTCGTCCGCGGCCACTGCTCTCCCGGCCGCCTCCAGCGCTTTGGGCCATTCCTCGAGAGGAGAGGCCAGAGCAAAAAAGCTGCGCGCAATGTGATAATCCGCCAACTGGACCCAGGCGGGCGCGTAGCCCGGCTCCAATGCCACGGCCTTTTCCAGACACTCGCGGCCCTTCTCCAGATCTTCCGGCATGAACCGGTACAGGTGGAAATTGCCCTTCAGATAAAGGCTGTGCGCTTCCGGATTCTCGGTGTAGCGCTTCATCAGCGGTTGCCCGGACTTGGCCCCCAGCTTCACCTTCAGCTTCTCGACAATCGCCTGCGCGATCTCATCCTGAATGTCGAAGACGTCGCGCAGCTCGCGATCGTAGCGCTCCGACCAAAGCTGCGATTCATCGGCCACGTTGACGAGCTGCGCGCTGACCCGGATGCGATTGCCCGACCGGCGAACGCTGCCCTGGAGCACCGCTCCTACTTGCGGGCCTGGCCCACCGCGCGCAAGTCCTGCTCCTCTCGAAAGCGAAACGCGGAGGTGCGCGCGATCACTCGCAGCCCCGGAAGCTGCGTCAGCGCGTTCAGAATCTCCTCGGCCAGACCGGCGCTGAAGTACTCGTTGTCTTTATCGGCACTCAGGTTGGCGAAGGGAAGCACGGCGATGGAGGGTGGTTCCGCCGCCGCCCCGATCTTCACGGTTTCGAGTGCGGCTCTGAGCTCCGCCGCGGTCTGAAACCGCTCCGCCGAGGACTTGTGCAGGCAGCGCGTCACGATCCTTACCATCTCCGCGGGCGATTCGAGCGGCGCGGGATCGTCCCGCAGCAGCGCGGCCAGGCTCGGAAAAGGGCGGCTTCCGCTCAGCATCTCGTACAGCACCGCCCCGAAGCTGAAAATATCGGAGCGTGCATCCAGCGGCTTGCCCTCGGCCTGCTCCAGCGACATATAGGCGGGCGTGCCCATCACCGCCATAGTCTGGGTCGCATCCGCATCCGCCGCCGACTTGGCCAGGCCGAAATCCAGCAGCTTGACGCCGAAGCGCGTCACCAGAACGTTTGCGGGTTTGAGGTCCCGATGGACGATCCCTTTGGCGTGCGCCGTTTCCAGCGCTTCCACGGTTTGCGCCGCCAGCCGTAACGCTTCCGCCGCCGGCAAAGGCCCCTTGAGTGGAACGCCCTCCAGATACTCCATGACCAGGTAGTTGGGGCCCACGTCGTAGAGCGTGCAGATGTGGGGATGGTTCAGCGCGGCCACGGCCCGCGCTTCGCGCTCGAAGCGCTCGCTGAAACGTTCCGCCGAGATTTTGATCGCGACGTCGCGTCCCAGCCGCGTGTCGCGCGCCTTGTAAACCTCGCCCATGCCGCCCGCGCCGATGAGGGTCAGGATTTCGTAGGGGCCGAGGCGAATTCCAGGAGCCAATGGCATTAAGTGTAGACCGATTCTACCCGACGCGCTCCAGTACTGTCGCGCCTCTGAGCGTAGAGGAGCGCGGCGAACAAAAAATACCAAACGAACCCATGCTTTTTTGTGGCAACCTCAAGTAAAACAAGTCTTTAATTGTTAGGCCCCTTTGAAAACGAACCCATAACGAACCCATGGAGATGCGGTTGGGGATGAGCCGGTTCCGCGTTGCCATGTGCGTTGCCTCCCCTCTCCGATAACACGAGCGGACGCCGGAGGATAGCGTTTCGGGGCGGCAAGTGCGGAGGAGAGGTGAGTTACAGTGCGCGCGCGGCCGTAATCCACAAGCCGATGGCTCCGCGGGTGTGGTAGGCGCCGGCGCAATGAGCAAACCCCGGCCTGACGGGCGGGGCTGAGGCGAGGTGCAACACGAAAGCGCCTCAAACGATTCAGATAAGCCGGCGCGCCGTTACCGCTCCTTCACAGTCGCGGCTCGGGTAAGTTTACACTGCGCACCCCTATTCCTCCCGCAGCGCCGCCAGCGGGTCCATGCGCGTGGCGCGGCGCGCGGGCAGATACGCGGCGACGATGGTGACGGCGACGAACACCAGCGCAGTCCCTCCGTAAGTGAGCGGATCGCTGGCGCCGACGCCAAATAGAAAGCCCCCGAGCAGGCGGGTTGCCGCCGCCGCTCCGGCGAGTCCCAGCAGCAGTCCGAGGGAGGTCAGCCTAAGCCCTTGGAGCACGATCATCCGCTGTACTTCTTCCTGCCGGGCGCCGAGCGCCACGCGAATCCCGATCTCCTGCTTGCGCTCGGCCGCCGCGCACGCGACTACGCCGTACACGCCAAACGAGGCCAGGATCAGCGCCACCAGCGAAAATATTCCGATGAGGGCGCCGCGCAACCGGGGCTGCGCCAGCGAGCGGTCCACCTGGGCCCGCATCGTGCGCACGTTGTAGACTGGCACATCGCCATCGGTGCCCGCGACCGCGCCGCGGACCGCCGCCTCGAGCTTCGCCGGATCCCCGGATGCCCGCACGGCCAGCGCCTGTCCTGCAATCGTGGTCTGGGTGTAGACGGTGAAGATCTCGCGGTCCGGCTCCGCGGCCAGGCTGGATTCCCGGAAACTGCCCACCACGCCGACGATCTCAGCGGGCACTCGAGTCGCCGTGGCCCCGGCCGTGGTGAGCGTCACGCGACGCCCCACCGCGTCGCCCCGCGGAAAGAACCGCCGCGCAAATACGTCGTTCACGATGGCGACCCGGGGGCTGCCGGCCCGGTCCGTCCACTGGAAGAAGCGTCCCGCCACCAGCGGCACACCCATCGCGCGAAAGTATCCGGGGGTGACCACACGGTTGTCCAACACGATCTTGGTTTCCTCGCTGTGCACGGGCTGGCTGTCCAGCCACACGCCGGCCATGTTCTTGTCGGCGGCCAGCGGCAGGAAATTGGTGCTCCCGGCGGCTTCCACGCCCGGCAGCCGCTCGATCTCGCCGAGCAGCCGCTCGAAGAAACGGACGGACTCGGCCGGATCGCGATACCGCGGGCCGGTCAGCGCGATCTGCATGGTTAGCACGTTGCGGGCATCGTATCCCGGCTGAACCCGGTCGAGTTCGCGGAGACTCCGCGCCAGCAGTCCGGCCGAGGCCATCAGCACCACGCCGAGCGCCACCTCGATCACCACCAGGGCGGCGCGCAGCCGGTTTCCCTTTCGTCCCGCGCCGCCGCTGCGTCCCCCTTCCTTGAGCGCCTCCGAAAGGCTGACCTGCGAGCCGCGCCAGGCCGGCATGATCCCGAACACCAGCCCCGTGATCAGCGAAAGCAGGAAAGTGAACGCAAGCACGCGGAAGTCGGTGCGGATGTCTTGCGTCCTTGGCAGCGCGGCCGGATCGAGCGCCACCAGCAGGCGCACGCCGGTCACGGCCAGCGGCCATCCGAGCGCCCCGCCCGCCACCGCGATGAGCCCGCTTTCGATCAAAAGCTGGCGCACCAGCCGGGAGCGCCCCGCGCCCACCGCCGCGCGCACCGCCATCTCCCGCACTCGCCGGGCGCCTCGCGCCAGCAGCAGGCTGGCTACGTTGGCGCAGGAGATCAGAAGCACGCAAGCCACCGCCGCCGCGAAGATCCACAACGTTCTCCGCACGCCGCCGACTTCCTGATCGAGAAACGTCACCAGCTTGAGCGTGTAGCCGCGATCCTCCGGGTTCCGGCTCTCCAGGCCGGCGGCCATCGCCTGCGCCTCGGCTTGGGCTTGCTCCAGAGGGACGTCCTGTCTCAGCCGGCCGAAGGTCTGCTGCAAGCGGAGGCGTCGCGTCGCGGCCAGGGCGGAATCGCGAACCAGGGGCACCCACAGATCGTATTCTCTGGCGAGCGCGAATTCCCGCGGCATGATGCCGGCGACTTCAAAGGGAACGCCATCCAGCGTCACGCGGCGGCCCAGCACATGGCGGTCTCCTCCGAAGCGGCGGAGCCAGAATGCGTGGCTGAAGATGACCACTTTCTCCCGACCGGCGCCGTACTCCTCGGCCAGGAACGGACGGCCCAGAAAGGGACGCATGCCCAGCGTTTCGAAGAATCCTTCAGTGACAGCGGCTCCCGGCAGGCGCTCGGCCTCGGCCAGACCCGTGACATTCCAGGAGCCGGTAAAAAAGCCGGCTATTGTTTCGAAGGACCGGTTTTGCGCGCGAATTTCCTGGAAATCCGCGCCATAGAGTCCGCGCAGGCCGAATCCGGAGCGCGAGGCGATGTTCCAGATCCACACCAGGCGTTCGCTCGCGGGATACGGGAGTGGCTCGAACAGGAGAGAGCGAACCAGCGTGAAGATGGTAGTCGTCGCGCCCATTCCCAGCGCCAGGATGACGGCTGCCGCCAGGGTGAAGGCCGGCTCGCGGGCAAGCGTGCGCAAGCCGTACCGCAGATCTGACATGATCGACGTGGTTTAGAGTACGAGAAATTATCGCACACACGTCGTGCCCGGGGAGGGCGCAGCGGGAGAGAGCGCCTACACGTCTAATTCAGAGAGGCCGCACGGCGCGGGTGCAGCCTCCCCATAAGCGAACCAGGTTCTGTTAGCTACCCTGGGCGGCAGCGGCGGTGAGCACGGATCCAACGCTCGAGAAGATCGTGCTAATGCTCGTCGCAATGTTCGGCATGATTGCGCCGGCCGCCACGGCCACAAAACCCGCCATCAAGGCGTACTCGATGAGGTCTTGGCCGCGCGAGTCCTTCGCCAGCAGCTTCAGTTTCCAAATCAAATTCAGCATGTTCAAATTAGTCTCCTGTCCAAGAGTGGCGCGCCGGGCTACAAAGCTGCCGGAGGTCGCGTCCAAACACATTATCGGGTAAGACGCCCGCTGAGACTAGAGCTTAAGTGATAAAGGCGAAAAGCGTAAAGTCCTTACCTTAGGCTTAAGGTACCAGCCGTATAATGGGGCCATGTCGTCGAGTGTGACTTTGGCTCCCCCGGATGCGATCGCCCGGTACGAGCCGGTGATTGGTTTGGAGGTGCACGTCCAACTGGCCACTCGCACGAAGATTTTCTGCGGCTGCCCCACCAGTTTCGGCGCGCCGCCCAATACCAATGTCTGTCCGGTGTGCCTGGGGCTGCCGGGAGCGCTCCCGGTGCTGAGCCGGCAGGCGGTCGAGTTCGCCATCGAGGCTGCGCTGGCGCTGAATTGCCAGGTGAATTCGCGGTCGATTTTCGCGCGCAAAAACTATTTTTATCCGGATGTGCCGAAGGGCTACCAGATTTCGCAATACGATCAACCGCTGGCCGAGCACGGCCACGTGGATATCGAAGCCGGCGGCGAGCGGAAGCGCATTGGCGTAACGCGCGTGCACATGGAAGACGACGCCGGCAAGAGCATTCACGACGGCTTCAAGGACTCCGACCGCTATACCTACCTCGACCTGAACCGCTGCGGCACGCCCCTGATCGAAATCGTCAGTGATCCGGACATGCGCAGCTCCGAGGAAGCCTACGCCTATCTGACCGAGCTGAAGCAGGTGCTGCAATACGTCGGCGTCTCCACCTGCGACATGGAAAAGGGACACCTGCGATGCGACGCCAACGTCAGCGTCCGCCCGCGCGGCGCGGAGAAGTTCGGCACCAAGGCCGAAGTGAAAAATCTCAACTCCTTCCGGTTTCTCAGAATGGCGCTGGATCACGAAATCGCGCGGCAGGTGGCGCTGATCGAAAGCGGCGGCCGCGTGACCCAGGAAACGCGCCTGTTCAACGTGGATACGGGCGAGACCGCCGGCATGCGCAGCAAGGAGCACGCGCACGACTATCGCTACTTTCCCGAGCCGGACCTGGTTCCGCTGCGGGTGAGCGAAGCGTGGCTCGCGCGGATTCGCGAGTCGATGCCGGAGCTGCCGGCGGCGCGGCGCGCGCGCTTCATCGAAAACTACGGGCTTCGCGAGTACGACGCCCAGGTGCTGACGCTCACGCGCGCCATGGGCGACTATTTCGAGGCGGCCGCGGCGGCCGCAGGCGACGCCCGGGCCACGGCCAACTGGGTGATGGGCGATCTGGCGGGCTTGCTCAAACAGGAGGGCAGGGAGATCACCGAATCGCCGGTCAGCGCCGGGAATCTGGGAGCCTTGGTCGCGCTGATCGCGGGCGGCAAGATCAGCGGCAAGCTCGCGAAAGAGATTTTTCCGAAGATGTTCGCGACCGGCGATGCGCCGGAGACGATCCTCGAGCGGGAGGGACTGCAACAAATCAGCGACGAGGGCGCGCTTTTGAAGATCGTCGAGGAGGTGATCGCCGCCAATCCCAAGCAGGTGGAACAGTACCGCTCCGGCAAGACGGCGGTGGCCGGATTCTTCGTCGGCCAGGTGATGAAGGCCACGCGCGGCCAGGCCGATCCGGCGGCCGTGAACCGGATGCTCAAAGAAAAGCTGTAGCTATGGCTGCGTGTGAGCCGGACGGCGCCCACCCTTCGCTGCGAACGCTCGATCCAACTTGTCCAGGAGAGCGAGTCCAACTTTTCTCGATCCCCGCGCCGCCATTGCCCGGAAACGCGTCTCGCTGTCGTATTCGGCCAGCGCCACCGTTGCGAGTTCGTCGATCAGGCGGTTGACGCTGATGCCCTTGGCCTTGGCAACGGTGCGTAACCTCATATGCTTGCTTTCGGGAATCCGAATCGTCAGCGTGCTCATGCCAACTCCTTCAGCAGATCTTTGGGGCTCAGGATTCGGATGTCCGGGAAGCGGAGATCCGAGCCAACAAAGTCTGCGACATTGTTCGTTACGATCATCGAGGCGCCGCCGGCGACGGCGAGTTCGAGGATGTGATTGTCGCCCTCATCCCGCAGGTTCGGCCGCCACAGGTAGTAGATCCGCACCCATTCACAGACGCTGAGGAACGACTCGAACAATCGGCGGCGCTCGTGAGCGCTCAGCGGCGATCTCCGAAACAGCGATTGCCGTCCTAGCACGTCCTCGTATTCGAGAAACAGGGCTTGCCCCACTACCGGCTTGAGACGCTCCTCAAAACACGCCCTCAGCACGCCTCGGTTCTGCCCTTCCCGCCGCAGCAATGCTCCAGTAAGCACGTTCGTGTCGATAACGACCCTTGGCGCGGCCATCCCAACCGATGATAGCACATATGCTATCACTCACATCGTGAGCGCCAGAGACCGGAAACCTTCGCAGGCCTCTTCGCAAGAGGGGCGGGAAACCTTAAGTTCCATTCATTCGCCGCGCGCCCGGATTAAGCTATGCTAGCGGAGCGATGCTGGTCTACGCCGCGACCATTTTTCTGAGCGCGTTTCTCCTCTTCCAGGTTCAACCGTTGATCGCGAAATTCGTTCTGCCGTGGTTTGGCGGATCGGCGGCGGTGTGGAGCGCGGCGCTGCTGTTTTTTCAACTGGTGCTGCTCGCCGGATATTTCTACGCCCATTGCCTGATCCGCTATCTGAAGCCGAAGCAGCAATTGTGGCTGCACGCGGCGCTGCTGGCCGCGAGCCTGCTGATGCTCCCCATCGTTCCCTCGCCGAGCCTGAAACCCACCGGCGCGGGCGATCCGACGCTGCGCATTCTGGCGCTGCTCGCCGCTACGGTCGGATTGCCGTACATGCTGCTTTCCTCCACCAGTCCGCTGCTCCAGGCGTGGTATCTGCGCACGCGGCGAGGCGTGATTCCGTATCGCTTGTTCGCGCTCTCAAACCTGGCCTCCATGCTCGCGCTGCTGAGTTATCCGACGCTGGTCGAGCCCAGCCTCGCGCTGGGGCGCCAGGCCGTGATCTGGTCCTTCGGTTACGCGGCGTTCGCGCTGGCGTGCTTTGGGGCGGCGTGGAAAAGCCGCGAGGGCGCCGGGCACATTGAATCTTCGGGCGCTGAAGTTCCTTCCGCGCCCACCCTCGGGGCGCGAATCCTGTGGATCGGCCTGGCCGCCTGCGCCTCCACGCTGCTGCTGGCCGTCACCAGCCACCTGACCCAGAACGTCGCGCCGATTCCGCTGCTGTGGGTGGCGCCGCTGAGCTTGTATCTGCTCAGCTTCATCTTGTGCTTTGAAAGCGACCGCATCTATAACCGCTGGGTCTTCCTGCCGCTGCTGGCCGGCTCGCTCGCCCTGTTCGTCTACGGCTCCTACCTGTTTGAGAACAACGCCGAGATCAGGCGATTGATTCCGGCCTTGTGCGGCGCGCTGTTTGTGTGCTGCATGGTGTGCCATGGAGAGCTGGCACGGAGCAGGCCGCACCCGCACTATCTGACGCAGTTCTACCTCATGGTCTCGGTGGGGGGCGCCACCGGCGGGTTGTTCGTGGCGCTCGCGGCCCCGCGCCTGTTCCAGACCTATCTGGAGCTGCCGGTGGGAATGGCCGGATGCGCGGTGCTGGTTACTTGCGTCTTGTGGCGCGAAGCGCGTGTGTGGATCCGCGTCCCACTGGTGCTGGCCACCGTGGGGTTCGCCGTCTATCTCGGCTATAGCGAGCACAAGCAGAATAGCGGTTACCTGCTCACCGCGCGCAATTTCTACGGAGTTCTGCGCGTGCGCGACGACCCGCCCTCGGGCGGCTCCGCCGGCGAGCGCGCCCTCATCCACGGGACCATCAATCACGGCTCACAACTCATGGTCCCCGGCGGCGACCGCATGGCCATCTCCTACTTCGGTCCCAACAGCGGCATTTCGCGGGCCATCCGCGCGCTGGGCGAATCCGGACCGCTGCGCATCGGCATCGTCGGGTTGGGCGCCGGTGTCACCGCGGCATTAGCCCGCCCCGGCGACACGCTGCACTACTACGAGATCAATCCGCTCATCGTGCAGATTGCCAACACCCAATTCGGCTTCTACCCAGCCTGTCCTGCCGACAAGCGTCTCTATCTGGGTGACGGCCGACTGACGCTCGAGAGCATACCCGACGAGCATCTCGATTTTCTCGCGATGGACGCTTTCACCAGCGACGCCGTGCCCATCCACCTGCTCACGCGGGAGGCTTTCAAAACCTATGCGCGCCACCTGAAACCGGAGGGCGTACTGACCATCAACATCTCCAACCGCTATCTGAATCTCGAGCCGGTGGTGGCCCAGGCGATGTCGGAGTTGGGGTGGAGTGGAATATCGGTGGGCGACGACGCCGAGGAAGAGCCCTACTACAGCGGCTCCACCTGGGTGCTGTTGAGCCGCTCGCCGAAGATCTTCGAACACCCCAACTTCAAGAACGCCGACGTGACGGCCATTGCCGCCAAACGAGGCTTCCGCGCCTGGACGGACGATTTCAGCAACATGATTCAGATCCTCAAGTAGCCTGCCGATGATCCTCTCCGCCGCTACCATTTTCCTGAGCGCGTTCCTGCTGTTTCAGGTGCAGCCGCTGATCGCCAAAGTCATTCTGCCGTGGTTCGGCGGATCGGCCGCCGTCTGGAGCGCGGCCATGCTGTTCTTCCAACTCCTGCTGCTGGGCGGATACGCGTACGCGCACCTGGTGATCCGTTACCTGACGCCGAAGAGGCAGATGGCGGTGCACGCGGCCCTGCTGGCGGTGAGCTGCGCTTTGCTGCCGATCCTCCCTTCCCCCCGCTGGAAGCCGGAGGAAGCCGGCGATCCGACTGTGCGCATCCTGATTGTCCTGGCGGCGACCATCGGACTGCCGTACTTCCTGCTGTCGTCCACCAGTCCGCTGCTCCAGGCCTGGTACGTGCGCCGCTCCGGCAGCGGAATGCCGTATCGCTTCTTCGCGCTCTCGAATTTCGGATCGATGCTGGCGCTGCTGAGCTTCCCTTTCCTGGTGGAGCCGCAGCTCACCTCGCGCCAGCAGGCATACACGTGGAGCGGCGCCTACATTCTGTTCGCGGTGCTGTGCGCCGCGACGGCATGGGTCAGCCGCGAAGAGCGCCCTGAGACAACACCTTTCGCCGAAGTGGGCGAGTCGCCACCTGAGCCGCGGCCCAGCGTCGCCCAGATGCTGTTCTGGGTCGCACTGGCCGCCTGCGCGTCCACGCTGCTGGTGTCGGTGACCAACCACCTGAGTCAGAACGTGGCCCCGATCCCGCTGCTGTGGGTGATTCCCCTGGCGCTGTACCTGGGCACTTTCATTCTGGCGTTTGAGAGCGACCTTGCCTATCGGCGCTGGCTGTTCCTGCCGCTGCTTGCGCCGTCGCTCGGAGGTATGGCGTACCTCATCTACAAGGAAGGCGGGAACGCGCACATCCGGCAGATCATTCCGGCGTTCGCCGCCGGCCTGTTCTTCTGCTGCCTCATGTGCCATGGCGAGCTCGCCCGCCGCAAGCCCGCGCCGCGATACCTGACGCTGTTCTACCTGATGGTGTCGCTCGGCGGCGCCCTAGGCGGTCTGTTCGTCGCGTTGATCGCCCCGCGCGTGTTTCATTCCTATCTCGAGCTGCCGGTCGGACTGGTCGCGTGCGCGATCCTTGCCACGATCGCCCTGTGGAGCTTGAAAATCCCGAAGCTCGGGGCGTGGCCCCTGCGCACGCTCATGCTTCTATGCGTCGGCATTCTGGCCGGATACCTGGGGCGGCACGAACGCGACGCAGAGAAGGGCTACCGCCTGGCGACGCGCAATTTCTATGGCGTGCTGCACGTTCGCGACGACGATCCGAGCGTGGGCGAATATCGCGAGCGCACGCTGCTGCACGGCACCATCAATCACGGCTCCCAGCTTCTCTCGGAAACGCTGCGATATGAGCCGACTTCCTACTACAGCAAGTATTCCGGCGTGGGCCGCGCGATCGCGGCGGTGCAGACGCGCGGTGCGGTACGCGTGGGGGTGATCGGCCTCGGCGCGGGCGTCCTGTCGGACTGGGGCCGCCCCGGCGACACCTACCGCATCTACGAGATCAACCCGCTGGTGGAAAAGATCGCGCAAACAGAGTTTTCGTTTTACCCCCACTCGCTCGCCGACAAGCGCATCCTCATGGGCGATGCGCGCCTCACGCTGGAGCGTCAGGAGCCGCAGCAGTTCGACGTGCTGGCCGTGGACGCGTTTTCAAGCGACGCGATCCCGATCCATCTCCTCACGCGGGAGGCGCTGGAGCTCTACTTCCGCCACCTGAAACGGGACGGGATTCTGGCGCTGCACGTGTCGAATCGCTATTTGGATCTCGTGCCGGTGAGCGCCCGCGGCGCACAGGATCTCGGGAAACAGGCGATGAGCGTTTCCGACGACAGTGAAGATTCGTTCAGTTATCTCTCTTCCTCTACCTGGGTGCTGCTTACCTCCGAGGCGGAGTGGTTCAAGGCGGACAGCTTCAAGGGCGCCGACATGACCGAGGCCGCCGCGCCGAAGAGCTTCCGGGCATGGACCGACGACTACAGCAACGTGTTTCAGATTCTGAAGCTGAAGTAGATATGCCGGAATGAATCTCGGCACGTTACATGCTCCGCTTGCTGACGCGCGCGGTTCAGCAACTCCTTCAGAGCCGCGACCACCAGGGAGCGGAGAGGAGCGTTTTTAAGCAACCTCTTCAGGAGGCAGCCCAGCGCTCACCGCATGCCGGTCTTCTGGTGTCGATCCATAAGCCGCCGGCGCTTCTGTTCCCAGTACCTCTCATCCGCCTCAATCGACTCGCCGGAGTTGAGCCCTTCCAGAGCCAACGCTTCGAGTTCCTCCTCCGCCTGCTGGTCTTCACGAGCAATTCGCTCGATGTAGGCCTCGATGCTGAGCCCTTCCGCATCCGCCCGGGCGCGGAGTTTCTTTTCAAGTTCGGGATGGATGGTGATGCTCATACCCTGAAAGTAATTCTACGCCCTACCTGCCGAGCGGCGTCTTCTGCCGCCCCTCCGCATCGAAATTCGACGGCGCCAGCCATCGCTCGAACTCCTGTTTCCGCGCCGGCCACTCCGAATCGAGCATCGCGAACCAGGCCGTGTCGCGATTCTCGCCCTTGACGATCATGTGCTGGCGGAAGATCCCCTCGAAGGAGAAGCCCAGCCGCAGCGCCGCACTCTCGGAGGGCTCATTCCGCGTGTTGCACTTCCACTCGTAGCGCCGGTATCCAAGATCCTCGAAGACGTACCTCGCCAGCAGGTACATGGCTTCGGTGGCGCCGCGCGTCCGCTGCAGGGCCGGCGAGAACATGATGTTGCCGACCTCGATCACCCGGTGCCCCGGCTTGATTCGCATCAGCGCCGCTTGCCCCACAGCCAGGCCCGAACCCCGATCGACGATCGTGAAGAGGAAGGGATCCTCCGACACAGCTTTCCGTTCCAGGTGTAGCTGAAACGCCGCGCGATCGAGGAAGGGCCCATCGTGCATGTATCGCCACAGCGATTCGTGAGCGGCGCCGCCGGTTCCCGCCCACAGATCGTCTCCATGCGCGGCGGCGTTGAGCGGCGCGAGCCTCACGTAAGCGCCTTCCAGCGTAACGCGCTCCGGACGCCTCGCCTGATTCATGAGACCAGCCTAACTTGTTTGCGCGCGGCGCGACGGATGGAGCGCCCCACTCGCTTCACTCCCTTGTCCCAGTCCGAAAACAGGTCGACGTACTGCACGTGGTCGGAGATGCGGCGAGGGACGGGGCAATCTTCGAATCGCACTGGAATCACGAACACGGAGTCCAGAGGCCGCCTGCGCGCGCAATCGAGCGCCCAGCGCAGCTCGCTCTGAAAACTGCCGCGCTTGGAAATAGAGCGCGTCGAAAAGCACGCCACGAAGGCATCGGAAATCTCGATGGCGCGCTCGATCGAGCGAGGCCAATTCTGTCCTGGCAGGAGCTTGTCCTTGTCGAGCCAGGGCGAGCAGCCCTCGGCCTTGAGCGCCTCGCACAGCTTTCGCGCCGGCGCCAGATCCTCGAGCACATAGGCGACGAACACTTGGGGCTGCGCCTGCTGGCAGAACTCATATCCGCCGGCGGAAGGGCGGAACAGGCCCAGCCCTTCGATCTCCACCGTCTGTCCGGATTCGAGCGAGCGCCGCACGATTTCGAGAATCCTGTCGGGGCTCGTCATCGTACGCCCCGCCGGCTTACGATCTTTGCGACCAGCCTGCCGACCCCGGGCAACTCCACCGGCTGCCCCTGCCGGAGCGTCTTGAGGATCCTGCGAACCAGTTCGTCCACCTGGTCGCGGGCGGCGGCGCGGGACAATTTCGTCTGGCGCGCCAGCGTGCGAGCCAATTCTTCGCGTTTCATGCCGCTTTCAACATAGAGGATGCCGGGCCCGGGGAGTGCGGCGCATTGGCATAAGTTGTATTATATAAGCAAGTTGCAACCGGGCTTGTGCGTGTCACCGCGTGGGTGAACTCATTTTAATTGCAGCTTAAGGCTGGCTTCATGCGCCGGTGGCAGGATTGGGATAGCGACGGCGCTGGTCGTCGACACCTAATTAGGAGAAGATAAATCGATGAGGAAGATCATGAGTCTGATGCTGGGCCTGTCGCTCATTATGGGCGTTGCCAGCGTTTCGTTCGCGCAGGAGAAAGAGGAAAAGAAGGAAAAGAAAAAGGGCGGCAAGAAGAAGGAAGAGAAGAAGGAAAGAAGCTCCACTACTCGCTAAGCCCGCTCGACTGGAAAAACATCGGCCGCGCCTGGCCGCCCCGCAAGGGTGGTCCGGCGCGGTTTCGATTTTCTTAGCCCCTTCAGAGAGTTTTTGAACCGGCGGGCGACTACCTAAGCGGTGCGCGATCCGCTGATTCCCCCGCTTGCGGCCGTCGCTGCCGGTATTCTGCTCAGCCACTTCCTCGGCTTTTCCCTGCTCGCGTCCTTCTGGCCGGTCGTCGTATTCCTGCTGTTGGCCGCAGCCGCCGCGTGGGCCGGCGCCCGCTCTCTAGTCCGGATTTGCGCCGGACTGGCGCTGGTGATGGGGGGCGTTTTCAACGAAGCCTGGCACCGTCCGGGTCCGCCGCCGGAGATCGACGCCGGGGTGCGGGAAACAGTTCTGCTGAACGGCTGCGTGGTCGAGCCAACCGTCTTCTCCGCGGATCGGGAGCAGTTCACGCTGGAGCTCGATCCCGGCGCGCGGGCCCGGGTCAGCCTGCCGCTCCGCGACGGCGACGCGCCCCAGCGCCTGGACTACGGGCAGCGCGTCGACATCGAAGGCCGCATCCGGCCGCCGCGCAATTTCAATAACCCCGGCTCGTTCGACTACGCCGGATACCTGGCGCGCCAGCGCATCTTCTGGACAGCCTCGATGGCTCCGGGGACGTCCGCGCGCGTTCTCCCCGGCCGCTGCGGCTCGCGCTTCATGGCGGCGGTATTTGCGCTGCGCACGGCGGCGATCGAGCGGATCGAGGCCCTCTATCCCGGCGACAACTACGACGCCGGAATGATGGAGGCGATCCTGATCGGCGAGTCGTCCAAGCTCGAAAAGGTATGGACCGAGAATTTCCGCCGGACCGGGACGTTTCACGCTCTGGTGATCTCCGGAGTTCATGTGACGGTGCTGGCCGGGGTGTTGCTGTTCCTGCTGCGGCTTTGCGCCCTGCCGGAGATACCGGCGCTGGCGGTGACGGCTTCGGCGGCGTGGTTGTACGCCCTGGTTTCGGGATTTTCCGCGCCGGTGGTCAGGGCCGCGGGCGGCTTTAGCCTCTACCTGGTGGCGCGCTTCTTCTTCCGCCGCGGGCGCGTGATGAACCTGCTGGCCGCCGCGGCCCTGGTGTATCTGCTATGGGACCCCGGCCAGATGTTCGACGCGAGCTTTCAACTCTCCTTCCTGTGTGTGGCGGCGATCGGAGCGCTGGCGGCGCCATTGCTCGAAGCGACCTCGACGCCGCGCGCACGCGGCATGCGCGGAATCGCCAACTCCGACACGGACGCCCATCTCGAACCCCGCGTCGCGCAGATGCGCGTCGATCTGCGCCTGGCGGCCGAGACCATCGCCCTGTGGACGCGGCTGCCCGCGCGATGGGCGCTTCAGGCGCTCGCCCTCGGCATGCGGCTCGCTTTCTTCGCGTTTGAGATGGTCGTGATTTCGACGGTCGTGCAGGTCGGTCTGGCGCTACCCATGGCCGAGTATTTCCATCGCGTCTCGTTTACCGGTCTGACGGCGAATCTGCTCATCGTTCCCATGCTCGAACTGGTGGTGCCCGTCGGCTTCTTCGCCATCTTCACCGGCTGGCGCTGGCCGGCCGTCGCCGCGGGCTGGATGCTGAAACTTTCCGCGCGGGTCGCGGACTGGCACGCGCGCATCGAACCCTCCTGGCGCATCGCGGACCCGCCGTTGTGGCTGGCGCTGGCCTTCGTCGCGGCGCTGATCGTCCTGGCGATGGTAGCGAGCAGCCCCCGGTGGCGCTGGCCGGCCACAACCGCGGTGGCGGCCCTGTTCGCTCTGCTGCTGTGGCAGCCTTGGCCCGCGCGCGTCGATCCCAACACGCTGGAGCTGACCGCTATCGACGTGGGCCAGGGGGACAGCCTGCTCGTAGTTTTTCCGCAGGGCCAGAGAATGGTCGTGGACGGCGGCGGATTGCTCACGTTCGGCCGTCAGCGGCGGCCCAACCTGGACACGGGCGAAGACGTGGTCTCGCCCTACCTCTGGAACCGCGGCATCCGGCGCATCGATATCCTCGCCGCCACCCATGCCCATCAGGACCATTCCGGCGGCATCGCCGCGCTGATGGAGAACTTCCGGCCGAGGGAGCTCTGGATCGGAGCGAATCCGATGCCGGAGATCGTCGAGCGCGCGGCGCGGCTGGGAATTCGCGTGAGAGAGATGCGCTCCTCACCGCCATTCGAGTTCGGAGGCGCCCGCGTCGAGGTTCTCTCGCCGCCTTCCGATTACGCGGCGGCCAAGCCCGGCAACAACGACTCCGTGGCACTCCGCATCGCCTTCGGGTTGCATTCGTTCTTCTTGACCGGCGATTTGGAGCGTCCGATGGAAGCGCGCCTGCTTTCCGACGGCCGCGATCTCCACTCCGACGTACTCAAGGTCGGGCACCACGGCTCAAAAACCTCCACCATCCAGCCCTTCCTCGACGCCGTCGCGCCTTCGGTGGCGGTCATCTCGGCCGGTTACGGGAACTCCTTCGGCCACCCTCATCCGGACGTCCTCGCGCGCCTGGCGGATCGCCACGCAGCCGTGCTCCGCACCGATTTTGACGGTCTGGTTACAGTCCGGACCGACGGGCGGCGGCTGTGGTTCGACTCGATGCGCAGTGGGACCGCCTTCCAGGCTAGTCTTTGGGCGCCCATCTGGCCCCCGGCACTACCCTAAGCCGATCTGGTACACTGATCCTAGTACCAGGAGAGGGCATTCGTTTGCGTCTTGTAGCGCTACTCGCGTCCATAGCTCTAGCTGTACCAACAGCCGTCTGGTCTGCTCCAGCGGATTCCGGCGCCGATGACGACGGCCTGGAGATCCTCATCAAGTTCCTGGACGCCACCCGCACCCAGCAGGAAACGCTGCGAGGCGCGCAGATGGAAGTCGACATCAACGCCAAGCTCCCGAAACTGGAAAAGCAAGGAAAGCTCCGCGCTCTGCGCAAGATCTCCCGGCTGGGCCAGATCACCTACAAGGCCTTGGGTTTTTCGGGCGACAGCACCATCAAGCAGGAAGTGATCACCCGCTACCTGGCCGCCGAGAGCGCCTCCCGCGATCCGGGCTCGATCGCCATCACCCCGGCCAACTACAAGTTCAAATATAAGGGACCGGCCGATCAGGACGGGCGCGAAGTGCGCGTCTTCCAACTCACGCCGAAGAAAAAGCGGGTGGGGCTGTTCCGGGGCGAGCTGTGGCTGGACGCCGAGACCGGCATGCCGGTGCGCGAAGCCGGCCAGTTCGTCAAGAACCCGTCCGTGTTTCTCAAGAAAGTGGCGTTCGTCCAGGACTTCGAAATGCAAGACGGCGTGGCGATCCCCAAACATTTTCAGGGCACCGTGGAGACGCGTCTGGTCGGCCGGGCCGAGCTTAGCATCGACTTCAGCAACTTCAGCCGCGGGGACACCGAGGCCCAGGTGATCGAAGACCGCATCCAGTAAGGAGATCCTCCGGCGTGTCGATGAGAACGCTTTTCCTGAATCCTCCCTCCTTCGCGGGCTTCGACGGCGGCGCCGGCTCCCGCTGGCCGTCCACTCGGGAGATCGAGTCCTACTGGTATCCGGTGTGGCTCTGCTACCCCGCCGGCATGCTCGAGAACAGTAAAGTTCTGGACGCGCCCCCTCACGGCGTCTCCATCGAGCAGACCGTGGCCATCGCCGCCGATTTCGAGCTTCTGGTGCTGTTCACCTCGTCTCCCGGCTATCACGTGGACGTGAAGATCGCCGAGATGATGAAGGACGCCAACCCCAAGCTTCAGGTGGCCTTCGTGGGTCCGCCCGTCACCATCGAGCCGGACAAGGTCCTCAACGCGTCGAAGGCGATCGACTTCATCGTCCGCCGCGAGTTCGACTACCAGATCGCCAACTACGCTAACGGCACGCCGCTCTCGGAGATCCCCGGCGCCAGCTACCGCAAAGACGGCGTGAACGTGCACAACCCCGAGGGCGCCGTCATCGAAAACCTGGACGAGCTGCCGTGGGTGACCAAGGTCTACAGGCGCGACCTCGACTTTCGCCGCTACAACGTCCCGTTCCTGCTGAACCCCTACCTTTCCTTCTACACCACGCGCGGCTGCCCGGCCATGTGCACTTTCTGCCTGTGGCCCCAGACGCACTCGGGCCACCGCTGGCGGCTGCGCTCGGCGCAGGATATCGCCAATGAGTGCCGCTACGTGCTCGAAAATTTCCCGGGCCTGAAGGAAATTTTTTTCGACGACGACACCTTCAACTACCGCAAGCAGCGCACGCTGGAGGTGACCGCGGAGCTCAAGAAGCTGAACTTCACCTGGTCGTGCACCTCGCGCGTCACCACCGATTACGAGACGCTCAAGGCGATGAAGGACTCCGGCTGCCGGCTGCTGATTGTCGGCTATGAGTCGGGCGACGAGCAGATCCTGCGCAACATCAAGAAGGGCGCGACCATCGACATGGCCCGCCGGTTTACCGAGAATTGCCACAAGCTCGGCCTGGTGATCCACGGCGATTTTATCGTCGGGCTGCCCGGCGAAACCCGGGAGACGCTGCGCAATACCATCGACTTCGCCAAGCGTCTGGATGTGGAGACCATCCAGGTGTCCATCGCCCACGCCTTCCCCGGCACCGAGTTTTACGATTACGCCAAGAAGAACAATCTGGTCACCATCAACATGTCCGACGAAGAGGGCCACCAGTTGCCCAACGTCATCTATCCGGGCATTCTTGAGCGGGCCGAGCTGGTGGAGTGGGTGGAGCGCTTCTACGACGAATACTATTTCCGGCCGAAAGCGGCGTGGCGGATTGTCCGCAAGGCCATCTTCGACAACGGCGAGCGCAAGCGGCTTTACAAGGAAGCCCGCGACTACCTGAGCCTCCGCGCCAAGCGTAAGAAGTACGTGGCCGACCACAAGGCCGGCTTGCTGAACGAAGCCCAGGAGCGAGCTTAGCCCGAAAGGGAGATGCCCCGCCGTCTCAGATGGAAGACGCGGCTGTTCGCCGTTCTCGTCATCCTGAGCAATGCGCTCGGAAATTTTTCGCTGAAGTGGGGCATGGAACGCCAGGCCCTCCTCACGCTTTCTCCGCTCGACTACATCCGCGCGATTTTCAGCCCCTGGGTGATGCTGGGCATCTCTCTGCTGATTCTTTGGCTGCTCACACGCATGGCTCTGCTGAGCTGGGCCGACCTGAGCTACGTTCTTCCGGTGACGTCGCTGGGGTACGTGGCGAGCGTGCTCATCGGCCGCTTCTTCCTGAGCGAGCAGATTACGCCGCAGCGATGGGCTGGAACGCTGTTGATCGTGGGCGGCACGGTCCTGGTGGGCATGGGGAGTCCCCACAGCGGAGCGGAGTCATGAAAGCCTGGCTGCTGCTGGGCGTGATCGTGGCCTCGACCGTAAGCGCGGACTTGCTGCAGAGCCGCGAGATGAAACGCCACGGCGAGGTCCGGGAACTCCGCCGGCTGGGGGCTCTCGCCCGGAATAACCGCCTGATTCTGGCGATCGCGTTTATGGCGGTCTCCTTCTTCGCCTTCATGGCGCTGGTGCAGGTGGCCGACCTGAGCTTCGCCGTGCCGGCCTCGGCGGCGACTCTGGTGATCGAAACCGTCCTGGCTCGCGTGGTCCTCAAGGAGCGCGTCGATTCGCGGCGCTGGGTGGGAGCGTGCCTGGTCGCTTGCGGCGTGGCCCTCCTGGCGCAGTGATTCTTCTGGTTCTCGTAGCCGCCGCGTATCAGCTGGTGGCTCTCCTTGCCTGCGTCTTGTTTAGGCGCGCAGCCTTGCTGGCCACTGACCACCGGCCACTGGCCACTTCGATTCTGAAGCCGCTGTATGGCGCGGATCATGGCTTGCAGGAGGCGTTGCGCTCGCACACGGTTCTCGACGGCGAATACGAGCTGCTGTGCGGCGTCCGCAGCCTGGATGATCCGGCGGCTGCCGTGGCTCGTCAGTTTCCCGGCGTGCGTGTGATCGAATGCCGCACTAAGGCGCCGAACGGCAAGGCGGCTGTTCTGATCGATCTGGCGGCGGCGGCGCGCTATCCGATCCTGGTGGTCAACGACGCCGACATTCGCGTGGCGCCGGATTACCTCGCCCGCGTCACCGGCCCTCTTTCCGATCCGCATGTCGGCCTCGTTACCTGCCTTTATCGCGCGCACGGCGACACGCTCGCGGCACGCTTCGAAGGGCTGGGGATTGCGACGGAGTTCGCGCCGTCGGTTCTGGTCGCGCGCCTGGCCGGCGTGGATGAATTCGCGCTCGGCGCGACGCTGGCGTTTCGAAAAGCGGACCTCGAGCGCATCGGCGGATTCAAGGCCATCGCCGATCATCTGGCCGACGATTACCAGCTCGGCCATCGTATCCATGCCCTGGGGCTCAAGTGCGTGCTTTCGGACGCGATCGTCGACACGCACCTGAGCGGCGGCTGGGGCGCTGTCTGGCGTCATCAACTACGCTGGGCGCGCACCATCCGCGTGTCGAAATTCTTCGGTTATCTCGGATTGCCGGTGACCTTTGCGACGCTGTGGGCCGTGGTGGCGGCGGCGCTCGGACGGTTGGATCTGGCGGCGATTCTCCTCGCCGCGCGCATGATCATGGCCATCGCGGCGGGATGGTTCGTCCTACGCAGCCGGGACGTGCTGCGGCTGTGGTTCCTGATCCCGGCGCGCGATTTATTCGGCGCCGCGGTGTGGCTGGCCGGGCTGTTCGGCCGCTCGGTCGAGTGGCGGGGCCAGCGGCTCCGGCTGGACCGCCAGGGCAAAATCACTTCGCGTCTCGCCTCCCCCCACCCACGCGCTTAGCGTCCTGCCGGCCCGCCTTATCGAGGTTACCTGCACGGCGCGGCGATTGACACGCACGCCGGGGCCGGGGTAAACTTGTGCGACAAAAGTCCAGGAGGACGAAATGAAACTTCGCATCGTGAGACTGGGATGGGCGGCGGCGGCCGCCATCGCGCTTTCCGGCGTGGCGCTGGCGCAAAACGTGCCGGCGCAATTCGTCGTCGGCGGCAAGCTCGCCGAACAGATTCAGGATTTCAACACCATCAATCTGGCCACCGCCGAGCGCATTGCGACGGCGTGCGAGAAGCTCGCTGCCGAGCAGGGCGTGCAGATCAGCATCATGGTGCTCGATCATGCCGGCAACCACGTCTACATGGATCGCATGGACGGCCAGGGCTATCTCAACATCATTACGGCCGACATGAAGGCGCGCACCGCGCTTGCGCTACGCAGCCCCAGCAAGAACCTCATGAACGCGGCCATCGAGGATCCGACCCGGGAGCTTCAGTACATTCAGCTCGGCGAGTTTGCGAATTCCGGCGGGCTTCCCATCGTGGTCAACAAACAGTTGATCGGAGTGGTCGGCGTCGGCGGTTCGGCGCCGCGCGTGCCGGTGTGGAGCGATGAGATTTGCGCGCAGAAGGCGATGACCGAAGTGATCGGATCGTCGGTCGCGCCGCTGGTGAAAGACCTCCCGCCGCGCCAGAATCCTCCCGGCAGTGCGCCGGTTCCACGCTTCGTCGTCGCCAATCCGCCCAAGTCGAGCCTGCCGGCCGAATGGGTAGTCGGCGGCAAGGGTGCGGCGAACGTGTTTGACGGCAACCAGATTTCGCTCGCGGCGGCCAAGAAGATCGCCCGCGTGTGTCGCGACTGGGCGGCGTCCAAGGGCGGCGCGATGTCCATGTACATCATCGATACCGCCGGCGAATTCGTGCACGTGGAGCGGGGGGACGGCCAGATCTACAACAACATCCGCACCGGACTGCTGAAGGCACAAACGTCGTTGAAGTCGCGCCAACCCACCTCCGCCATGAACGCCCAGGGCAAGAACAATCCGGGCGGGATTCCGCGACAAGTCGGGAACTTTAACTTCTTCACCAACTCGGGCGGGATTCCGATCGTGGTTGATGGGCAGATGATCGGCGCGGTCGGCGTCGGCGGCGGCGCGGGCGGCGGCGGCGATGAGAATTGCGCCATCGAGGGTCTGAAGGCGACCTTCGGCGATCACGTCACGTTGCCCGTCTATCCGGCGGCTGCGGGAGCGCGTTAAGCGCGAGGCGGCTACAATAGATAGCGAGGTGAACCAGATGCATCGTCGATATTTGGCTTTCGCATTCGGGCTGGCAGTCGCTCTTTTACTGGCGCAGGGACAAATCGCGGCGCAGACGCGTCCGGCGAAGGGAACCACCGCGGCTGCCACGCGGACCTGGACGCTGGGCCGCACCGCCGACGGACAGCCAGACCTGCAAGGAGTCTGGGCCAACAACAACGCCACTCCGCTCGAGCGGCCGCCGGAGCTGAACGGGAGAGCCAAACTCACCGACGAGGAAGTGGCGGCGCTCAAAGCCAAGGCGGGCCAGATCTTCGGGGGCGATGGAGACGCCGCGTTCGGCGACACCATTTTCCGCTCCGTGCTGGCGAGCGTCAAGGAAGGTAAATCGGCTCCGCACCAAAAGGCCAAGGATGAGATCGACTTCGGCACGGGCGACTACAACTCGTTCTGGCTGGTGCCCAGGGACTGGGATAACCGAACCTCGCTCATCACCGATCCGCCCGATGGCCGGCAGCCGGCCATGACGCCGCAAGGGCAACAGCGGCGCGATGCCGCCAGGGCCGCGCTCAACCGTCCGGCCGTCGGCCCCGAGGACCGGAGCCTGAGCGAGCGCTGCATCACCTTCGGCACGCCCAGCCTTCGCGCGGGTTACAACAGCTACTATCAAATTATCCAGACGCCCGGCTACGTGGTCATCGAGATGGAAATGGCTCACGACGCCCGCATCATTCCGCTCGACGGACGTCCGCATCCCCCGGCGGCGGTCCGCCAGTGGATGGGAGATTCGCGCGGACATTGGGAAGGCGATACGCTCGTGGTCGATACGGCCAACTATGCGCCGGGAGGCTTCCAGGCCGCGTCGAGCGCGAAGTTGCATGTGATCGAGCGCTTTACCCGCACGGGCCCCGAGAACATCAAGTACGAATTCACCATCGATGACCCCGACACGTGGACCAAGCCGTGGAGCGTGATGATCCCCCTGCGGCACTCTCCCGATAAGGTGTTCGAGTACGCATGCCACGAAGGCAACACCGGCCTGGAGGGCATCCTCTCGGGAGCCCGCGCCGACGAGAAGGCCGCGCAGAAGAAGAGCGGCGGACAATAAGCCGCTGCAGCCCCGTCCGTGAGGACGGGGTTACGGGATCAGGTTCCGCGTTTCGATGTGGCACATTCCGTAGGTCAGGGTCTGGCCCGGATCGGGCAGCGCCTGGTGCCACGTGTAGGGCGGAATCGCGATGAAGTCTCCCGCCTTCACTCTGTAGTTGGTCGCGCCGCTGAGCGGCCCGCCTGCATGCTGGCCGTCGGGGCTCGGACGATCGATCTCGGGCTTGCCGCCCAGCGCCACCTGGCCGCCGCCGCTCACCATCATGTAGATTTGCGTCTTGTTCTCGTGCATCTCGGAACCGACGAAGTGTTCCATCTCGCCCGTACTGGGGCTCTTGCGAGGCGGGTCGAAGTACTGCCGCCGCATGAGCGTGAACCGGTATTCGGGAGCCCACGCCAGATGGTTCGCGGCGCCCGTATCGCCCTGCGGGAAATCTCCGCGCGCGTCGGCCGCCGGGAATCTCTTTTTGATGTCGTCGATCGAATAGTACAGGCCTTTTCCGTTCACGGCCCGGTTCGCCGGTGGCTGTGCCGCGGCCTGGCTCTGCGCCGCAACCTCGGCGCGCGTGCCGAACATGTAGCCCGCGAGAAAGCAGGCGGCTCCAAACAACGCCACAGGAATGAATCGCTTCATGAGAGATCTCCTTTATTTGGCCGACGGGGGCTGGTTCTTCAACAGTAGCGGGTTGACGTATCCTCCCGGCAGTCTGCGGTCGGGGTCGGGCCGGACACTCAAATACGTGACCTGATCGGTGATCTGGCTCCAGGCGTGGAGCACGCCGGGCGGAATAATGATAATGTCGCCGGGTCCGACCTTGCGGCTGTAGGCGCCGGCGCCCGCCGTGCCGTTTCCGCCAGGTCCGTTCATGACGTTGACGTTGGCGCTTGGCCTCTTGTTGGTCATCGTCCCGCCCGTGGTGAGGATGCCTCCGCCCGACAGGGCGATATAGGTTTCCGCCGTGTAGTCGTGATACGGGCCGGTGATCGGATCGCCGGGTTTATCGTTGGTCGGTCCGCGATGGATGATCCCGACGCCGAGGTTGTACTTGCCCATGTCGACCACGCGAATCTGCTGATCGATGGGCGGGGGCGAGTTTTTGAGCAACGCGTCGATGTCGGCCTTGAGGATATCGAAGGCCACCTCCGGCGGCGCCTCCGCCTGCATGAGGGCCGGGGACACGGTCAGAAATACGGCAACAACGCTGCAAATGACGCTTTTCATAGCCACACTCCTTGGTCGAGATTCCAACTTCGGAGTAGGATTATAGCACCTCCAGGGGAGGGTGCTGAAACGACTAGTTGGTCCGATAATTGGTGAACTGCATATCGATGCCGAGCTCGGTTGCGCGCAGCAGGGCCATCACCTCCTGAAGCGTGTCGCGGTCGCGTCCCGAAACGCGCACGAAGTCGCCCTGGATCGACGCCTGCACCTTCTTCTTGCTGTCCTTGATGATGCGCACGATCTCCCGTGCTTTCTCGATCGGGATTCCCTGTTGCAGCGTGATCTCCTGCCGCACAGTCGAGCCGGCGGCGGGCGTTATCGCGCCGTAGGTCAGGCCCTTCAGCGGCACCTTTCGCTTCACCAGTTTCTGCTCCAGGATCTCGATGACAGCCTTCAGCTTGAACTCGTCCGAGCTTTGGAGCAGGACCTTGTTCTCCTTCTCCTGAAGCTCGACCTGGGAGTGGGTGTTTTTCAGGTCGTAGCGCTGCTGTATTTCCTTGACCGCCTGCTGAATGGCGTTGGAAACCTCGGGCAGCTCAATCTTCGAGACCACGTCGAAAGTGTTGTCTGGCATAATCGCCTCAATGGCCTAACGCCACCAGGACCTTTTCCGTAATTTCCTTGACCAGCGCCGGCAACGCCGCATCCAGCGCCAGGGTGATAGCGGCTTCCACCCTTTGGGGATCGACTCTTTCCGGCTCGGCGCGGCCCGCCGCCTGGATCGCCGGCTCCAGAGCCGGTTGCGCGGCGGCGATTGCCTCGGCGAACAAGCCCCTGGCCAGTTGCGCATCGTGAACCAGCGGCCGGATGGTCTCCATCACCACCGACGCCTCGAACGGCTTTTTCAGGATCGCGTCGCAGCCGGCGCGCCGAGCTTCCTCTTCGTCGAACGGTTCGAGCAGCCCCGCCGTCAGGATCACGCGCACGTGCCGCTGATTCGTCTTGATGTGCCGGCACAGTTCGAAGCCGCTGCGCCCGGGAAGAAAAACATCGGCGATTACCAGGTCCGGATCAACGTCGGCCAGCCGCACCATTGCGGTCTCCCCGTCGGTCAGGCTGACGACCTCGTAACCCTCCTCCCGGAGAATCCGCTCGCCCATTCTCTGGGCGTGGGGACTGTCGTCGGCGAGCAGAATAATGCTCATGCCTACTGGGTGGGCTTGGGGTCCTTGTCGTCCTTCTTTTTCTTCGCCGGTTTCTTCTTCTTCGCCTTCGGGTCGGGAAGGTCAAGGGGCTGTTGCGGACTGGCTCCGGAAACCGCTGTTCCCTGACTCGCCGGTGAAGACCCGGCCGCCGCCGTCGCTCCCGCCCCGGATGCCGCCGTTCCGCCCGCAGCCGCTCCCGCCGCGCCAGAACGTGCGTCGGGGTTGGTATCGAGCGCCGAGTTCGCGCCCACCGGCGCAACCGTCACGTCGCCCGAGAATCCCGCCGCCGCCCCCGGAGAGGGCACGCTCACCGGGATCGACGCTTTCGGATTCACCATCGTCGGCGATCCCGCCTTGGCCGCACTGCTCACGTCCGGCCCGCGCCGCAGGAAAGAAGTAGACCGGCGAATCATGCCCGGCCGCGTCCGGTTCTCGGCTTCGTACTTCATCCGCGCCACCGCCGCGGGATCGGCCGGGGGAACCTCGAGCTCCATCGACTCCAGCTTCTTCCTCGCCTGCGCGGCATACGGGCTGAGCGGATAATCGCGCACCAGCTTCACGTAGGCTTCCCCGGTGTTGGTCCGGAAACGCGGTCCCATCCGGCCGAAGGCATCGGCTTCCAACCACAGAGCCTCGTCGGCGCGGCTATACAGCGGATACTGGTCCACCAGTGCGCCCAGCCGGTTCGCCGCAGCCGCATTGTTGCCCTTGTGCTGATAGAAATCTCCGGTCTTCATTTCCGCGTCGGCCAGTACTTCCTGGATCTCGCGAAGATGCTGCTCGGCCTCCGGCGCGAACTTCGAATTCGGGAACTGGACCAGCAACTGGCGGCACTCCTGCTCGGCGCGCAGCGCGTTGTTGGGGTCGCGGTCGGCCTTGTCCATGTCCCTGTAATGGATCATGCAGATCTTTTCCTGCGACTCGGCCGCCTCTTCCATAGTCGGGTAGAACAGGATGAAGTCCTTGTACTCGGCCTCGGCCTGCGCCATGCCGTGGGCGCCGCCTTCGCGATACCAGCTATCGGCGATCGCCAGTTTGGCCTTGGCCAGGAACTCGCTGGTGTCGTAGGTGTTGATCAGCGTATTCAGCGTGATCCGCGCGATCTCGTAACGGCCTCGCTCGATGTCGCGCACCGCCTTGTCGAACAGCACCTTATCGGGCTGCTGGGTGTCCTTGGTGATGGGGTTCTCATACTTCTTGCGCCTGAAACTGCAGGAAACCGTCAGGAGCCCCGCCAAAAGCAGCGCCGTCAGCGCCCAACCCCGTTTGGAAATGCAAATCATATAGAGAGCCGACCCCTACTACTATACCCGATCTATACTCGAACAGCCGTGCCCGCCCGCGCAAGTTGCCGCATCTCCTCAAAAGTGGCCGCCGGGTTCATAGTGTGAAAAATCGACGACCCCGCCACCACCCATTCGACCCCCGCGCTCACAACGTCGGCCAGGTTTTCCTTCGTCACGCCCCCGTCGATCTCGATGGGGAAGTGCAATCCCCGTTCCCTTCTCATCGCCGCCAGCCGCCGCACCTTTTCGAGGGCATTCCGGAGGAAGCTTTGCCCCCCAAAGCCCGGGTTCACGCTCATGATCAGCACGAAGTCGGCGACGTCGAGCACTTCGGCGAGCGTCTCCACCGGCGTCGCCGGATTGATCACCACGCCGGCCCGCGCCCCCTCGCCCTGGATCATGCGCAGCGTGCGATCCAGGTGCGGGCAGGTCTCCTGATGCACGATCACGTGGTTCGCGCCGGCCTCGATGAAAATGGGCGCATACTTGTCGGGATCGGTGATCATCAGGTGCACGTCCAGCGCCATCTTCGTGATCTTGCGCAGCGATTCGACCACCGGCGGCCCGATCGTGATATTCGGCACGAAATGGCCGTCCATCACGTCCACGTGCAGCATTCGGCAGCCGGCCGCTTCGAGCGAGCGGACCTGCTCGCCCAGCCGCGCGAAATCCGCCGACAAAATGGATGGAAGAATCTCAACCATGTTTGATTTCAGGGGTTCTTTTCTTCTTGAAGACCACCTTCCGAACAATCTTAAAAGGGCTGCCCTGGCTGAGCTTGGTCCACGCCGCAGGCCAGTTGTCAAAGGTTTCGACCTCTTTGCCGTTTATGAGGAGCGTGTAGAGGGGTTCGTCGGGAAAATCGTTAACCCGGACAGCCCAGTCGTCTTGCCCATGTCGGCCGCGCCACTGCTCAACGGCATCGGCGGTCCGCGACCACTCCACGTTCATGCGAAGGTAGCTTTCACTCGCAGGCACAGGACTGAACCTCGGTAACTCGCAGCTTGATGCGGCTCCCCTTCTCATGATAAGCAATCCCCCACTTGCTTGCGCGCTCTCAGTCGATCGGACGGGTCTCAAACGTCGGGACCGCGGGTTCGTAGGCCCCTGTCGATGCCCTCATTCGTGGTTTGCGCTCCTGCGATGATCCGCTCGTAGACCGCATTGTCATCGAGCCCGGTTTTTCGGTATTCCTGTACCAGTTGATCGAAAGTGGGGCCGTCGGGATTCCCATGAAGCTTCCGGTCGCGCTCCCTCAGGGCTTCGACTTCGGCCGGATTCTCCATCCTCGAGCGTGCTTGAAGCCGGGCTTTGTGCCGGATTCGCCAGGCTCGCCGGGCCCGCTCTTCAGAGCTGAGCTGCTGCGCCATCCATTGGCTATTGAGCCTGGAGATTTCAGATGTCTGTTGCTGATACCAAGCCCGGATTTCCTGATTCGTCATGCCACGCCGCTTCGACGAGTATATAGAACCGACCTAAGCGATCACAGCCGCGAAAAATCCATCCCCAGGATCGCGGCCGGGCAGGCGCATGCGGGTTTCGAGAACGTTCAGACCCGCGACCACGTCTTCGTTTTCTTCGCTCTCGAGCGAGCAGGTCGAATACACCAGCCGGCCGCCCGCGTTCAGGTGCGGAAGCGCCCTTCCGATCATCTTCTTCTGGCGGGCCTGAAACGCCGCGAGGTCGCCCGGCTGAAGCCGCCACTTGATTTCGGGATTGCGGGCCAGCGTTCCCGTGCCCGAGCAAGGCGCGTCGATCAGGATGCGGTCGAACGTTCGGGAGAAGGGAAGAGGCTCGGTGGCGTCGAGCGCCACGCGCCGCGCCTCGGCCGGCACCTCGGCCAGCCTGCGCAAGTAACGATCGCAGGCGACCACCTTCGCGCCCGACGCCAGCGCTTGCGCCGTCTTGTTTCCCGGAGCGGCGCACAGGTCGAGCAGCGTCATCCCCGGCTCGAGCGCGAGCAGCGCCACGATCGACTGGGACCCAATGTCCTGCTGCCGGCCCGTTTCCGGGCTTATGTAGACTTCGGGTTCTCCGAGCGCCGCCAGGGCGACGTTCCTGGCCGCAGCCGCGCCGTACTGGCGCTGCCAGCGTGCCAGCATCCATGCCGGAACGCTTAGCTCGGTCGACTGATCGGGCCACTCGACGGGCTCGCGGTTCGCTTTGCGCAGCACCGCGTTGACCAATCCCGCGGCCGATGTTTTTTTCGCCCGCTTCACCAGCTCGACGCTCTCCGCCACGGCGGCGTGCGCCGGGATCCGGTCCAGGTAGCGAACCTGGTAGATGCCCATGCGCAGCGCGATGCGCACCTCATCATCGAGCTTCGGCTGAGGGCGTCCGGAATACCGCGCGATCAGGAAATCAAGCTGACCCTGGAAGCGCAGGCATCCGAGCGCGATGGTCTCGGCCAGGCCGGCGTCCCGCGCATTCAGGCTCGCGCACTCCCGGCGCAGCAGGTCGGAGGCATACCCGCCCCCGCCGGCGCGAAGCAGAACTCGAAACGCGGCGGCGCGGGCAGGAGACAATTACGGCCGGTCGCCCGGTTTACGGCTTGGCGAACTTCGCGGCGTCGATCGGGACGTTCGTCTTCACGTCAGTCAACTCGAAGGCGTCCTTGCCGTCCAGCCACGAGTAAGTGTACTTGAAGGGGAACTTGATTCCGCCCACGGCTTTATAGTCGTCGAAGTCGCTTTGAATCGGAACCCGGCCGATCGGCGTGGGGGTATAGCGCACCTCCCGCACCAGCAGGCTCGTCTGTTTGTCGAAATAGAGCGTCACCAGAAGACCCTTGGGGTTGCTTCCCTGGACCACATAGACGTCCTTATCGTGGACGATGTCCATGTTGCCGGCGCGCCAGTTGGGCATCGCCGTTTTGACCTGCCCCGGGAACGCCAGCAGAGCGTCCAGTCTGGCCCCGTCCACGTCGTTGCCAGTGAGTTGGAACTCTCCCAGCAGGCCGCGCGGCGAGGTCATCCAGGCGTCTTTTCCATCGTAGGTCCATGCCATCTTTCCGCGTTCCGGGTGTTCCTTAAACTCGATGATGGTGGAGCGGTGATCCGGAGCCTGCGCGAAAATCTGGAACGTGCCTCCGCCGCCTAACCCGCCGTAGCCTTCGCTCTTGCCGGTGGCGATAAAGCTCTTCAAGCCAGCCACCCGCTGCGCGCCGCCGACCGCCGCGATGTACTTGTCCAGAATCTGCGTGGCCGAAGGCAGACCCAGATTTGCCGGAGCCGGCAGGATGATGTCCCTCTTTTCGTCGTTGGGAGTGCCGTACAGTTTATCCAGAGTGATGGTAGTGGTGGGCAGGTCGTTGCCGCGATGGCAGGTCCAGCAGGTCACCATCTGAGCGCCGCTGAAATTGGCTTTATTGATCGCGCCGACCATCTCAATCATCTTGCGCGCCGTTCTCTTCTTCGGCGTGTCGAACACCCAATCGACCTTGTCGGTGCCGGCGCCGGGATGACAGTCCGCGCAGTCGTAGCCCAGGGCCGCCGATACGACGCCCATCGCCCCCAGGAAATCGCTCACGGTAAGCACCTTGAGCGTGGGGGTGGTGACGTTCTTGAAGGCCTCCCCCGCTGTTTTGCCCGCAGACGCCACCGGGGCTTGCGCCGCCGCGTGGCCCATGAACACGCCGCCTATTACCCATGCGGCCATAATGACGGCCAGAGCGACAATCAGTGGCCTTGACCAGTGCTGTATAAGTTTGGTTCTCATCCTACCTCCCAATCGATTAGGCGCCGGCACGCAAGCGAGCGGTACCGTCCACGTATCGTAGCGCCCGCGTCAAACCGTTGTCAAGCGCACCGGCGGCGCATGGATCGGCCACGATAGAGGAATGGAGTTGAGACTCAAAATCGTCCAGGCGGGAGAGCCGGTCCTGCGGAACCCGGCGCGTCCGCTGTCGCTCGACGAGATCGCCCTCCCGGAAACGCAGCAACTGATCGATTGGATGCGCGAGACCATGCGCGACGCCCCCGGCGTAGGACTGGCCGCCCCGCAGATCGGCCTGCCGATCCAGCTTGCGGTGGTGGAGGACTGCCCGGAGTACACCAAGGACATCTCGCCCGAACGTCTCGCCGAAAGGGACCGCCGGCCCGTGCCCTTCGAGGTCCTGATCAATCCCCGTATCGTCGCGCGATCGGACGAACAGGCCGAATTCTTCGAGGGTTGTCTGAGCCTGGCCGGCTTCAGTGCGCTGGTGACCCGATCCTGCGCCGTGACCGTCGAGTCCTGGGACAGGCAGGGCCGGCCGCAGCGGATCGAAGCCTCCGGCTGGCATGCGCGCATCCTTCAGCACGAGATCGATCATCTCCACGGCCGCCTGTACGTCGACCGCATGGAACCCCGCACCTTTACCACGCTGGAGAACCTGAAACGGCACTGGAACGAACTGCCGGTTCAGGCGGTGCGGGAGGCGCTGGGCGCCCGCGCAGACGATTTTCGCGACTTGAAATAGTGAATCGCCAGCGGCAGCACGCTCACCACCACGATCCCGATCACGACCTTCTCGAAGTTCCTCCGCACCAGGGGCACGCCGCCCAGATAGTACCCGGCCAGCGTCATCGACAGAACCCACCCGACGCCGCCAAAGAAATTGAAGGAGAGGAACCGCCGGTAACGCATCCGCCCGACGCCCGCCATGAACGGCGCGAAGGTGCGGACGATCGGCACGAACTTGGCGTAAACCAGCGTTTTGCCGCCGTGCCGTTGATAGAACGCCTGCGTCTGGCTGACGTAAGCCTGTTTGAACAGGCGCGAGTCGGGCCGCGAGAAGATGCGCGGGCCGGTGCGGAAGCCCAGGAAGTAGCCGCTTTGATCGCCGGCGATGGAGGCGATGGTCAGCAGCAGGCAGATCTGGACGATGTCGATCTCGCCCGCGCCGGCGACCACGCCCACCGTGAACAGCAGCGAATCGCCCGGCAGAAACAGCCCCACCAGCAGACCGGTCTCGGAGAAAACGATGCCCGCCAGCAGGAGGTACCCCGCCCAGCCGGTGATCACCATCGACAGCAGATGAATCAGCCGCGCGGGGTCGGTCAGACTCCGCCAGACCTCGAGCAGCGAGAGCACTTAACGCTTCAGAGACGTGGTGAGAGTCTTGATCGAGTCACGGTGGATCTTGACCTTTCCGTCGGCGACCAGCTTGGTGAGAATGCTGTCGAGTATCAGCTCGTTCTGTTCCAGCGCCTTCTGCTGCTTGAGCTGGGACACCACCGCGTCGCGCTCGGCGCCAAGCCGGGACGGATCGGCCGCCTGCTTGCCGATCACCTTGCAGACCACGTTGCGGCCCTGAATCGCCAGCGGTCCGATGATGGCGCCGACAGGCTTCGCAAAGGCGTCCTCGACGTAGGAGGCCGAGCCGATGCCGTCCACCGCGTCGTTATGGCCAAACTCGCTGGAGGTGACTACTTCAAGCTTCAGGGTCTTGGCCAGCCTGTCCATGTCCTCGCCGGCGCGGAGCTTATCGGCCGCGTCTTTGGCCTTGTCGGCCGCCACCAACTGCGCCTTGTCCATGAGAGCGCGGTCGCGCACCTTGTCCGCCACTTCGTCATATTCGGCGGGCCGAGCTGCGATCCGCTCGGTTAGCGTCACTACCACCAGGCGGTTGGAGGGAAGCGCCAGCACCGGGGAAACCTCGTTGTTCTTGAGCACCGCCAGGGCGTTGTCGATCTCCGGCGACACGCCGAGCGTCGGGATGGCTTCGCCGGCGCCGGCCTTAGTCACCGTCACCAGTTCGGCATTGAACTCCTTGACGACCTGCGCCGCCGAGCCGGGGGATTTCTCCAGAGCGGCCCGCGCCTGGTCCGCGGACGACTGCATCTTCTCGCTGACGCCTTCCTTCTTCAGTTCCGCGATCAGGCCGGCCTTCACTTCGTCGAAGGGCTTCACGCGCGCCGGCTCCTTCTCGAGCACTTGCAAAATGTGGTAACCATACTCGGTGCTGACCACGCCACTGAGATCTTTGGGCTTGAGCGAGAACGCCGCCTGTTCAAACGCCGGCACCGTCTGCCCGCGCACTACCCATCCCAGATCGCCGCCCTGTTGGCCGGAGCCGGGGTCCTCCGAGCTCTTCTTGGCCAGCTCTGCGAAATCGGCGCCCCCCTTGAGCTGCTTCAACAGGTCCTGCGCCTTGGCTTCGAGGGATTTTTTCTCGCTATCCGCCTTGCCCGTGGTCTTGATCAGAATATGACGCACGTGCACCCTCTCCGGCATCCGGAAATTGTCCATGGAGGCCGAATAGGCCGCGCGAGCCTGCGTGTCCGTGATCGTGAGCGTCTCCTCGATCTTGTTCTGGTCCACCACCAGCACCTGGAACGACCGCTTCTCCGGGATCGTGTACTCGGCGCGATGCGCGTCGAACAGCTTGCGCAGCTCCTCCGTCGTCACGCTGACCTGGTCCCGGAACTTCGCCGGCGGGAAAGCGATGTAGGAGATCTTGGCCTTCTCGTTCTTGCGAATCAGCCCTTGTTCCACTTCCTTGGGAGACACGATCACGCCGGCCAGTGCCGTGTTCTGAATCTTGCGCAGTACCAGCTGGCGCCGCATGCTGTCGATGGCGCCCTGCAGCGTCTCGCCCTGCTGCGCCAGCGCCTCCTCGAACTGCTCCTTGGAGGTCAACTGGCCGTTTTGGAAGAAACTCGGATTCTCCGACATCAGGCCGATGAGCACCTCGTCGTCGGAAACCGTAATGCCCATGCGCCCGAACTCGTACACCAGCGCCCGCTGGCGGATCATCTGATCCAGAAAGCGCGGCAGCAGAATGTCCACCTGCTCCGCCGGAAACTGGCCGGCGCGGATGAACCGCTCCACGGTTTGCTGGACCTCCTGGGTGGTCAGCTTCTCGTTTCCGATTTCGGCGATGACCGTGTCGTTGGAGGAGGTTCCCGTCGTGGTGCCGTACCCGGGGATGAGGTAGGTGATCATGGAGAGCGCCAGCACCAACAGCATCCCCGTGAGCAGATAGCGGACAGCTTTCTCCCGGCTGCGAAATAGCTTGAACATAACGTGAAACTCCTGGGCGGTCCCCCACACAGTATACCGTATGGAGCTTATTCGGGCGTCAGTGGGGCAGGCCCCCGGCCTGCGGCCGGACCCCCGGTCCGGCTCTCGCGCAAACTTACCGCTCTAACCATTGGGACAGGACACCAGGCGCGCGGATCGGTGATTCTGCGTGACGCACGGCGTACCGCTCCATTGTCAAATTGTGGAAGAGTAGGCGACGATCTGAGCAGAATCGGCGAGCACTTCTGTGGGTCACGGGATTGATCTCCCAGAACGCCGTTCCGGCCACTTTCACTGGTCGGGTCCGGCCCGGGCCGAGTCCAGTGCAAACGGGCTTCGCCGAGGATTAGACGCGGGCTTTTGCCTGTATTGGCGATTTTGCTCTAGAATAGCTTGCAGGAGGGAGCAACGATGAAAACCTTATGCGTTCCAGCATTTGTCATCCTTACGCTAGTCTCTGCTGTAATGCCGCTATCGGCGCATCACTCATGGCCGATCAGCTATGACCAGCTCGTTACGGTGAAGGGCACGGTAATTGAGTTCAGGTGGGCCAATCCGCACCCGATGATGACTCTTGAGGTTCAGGCCGATGACGGTCGCACGGAGAAATGGCTGATCGGTGGCCCCGCGATCAACCGGATGGAGGCTAACGGGTGGACCAAGACGACGGTGAAGCCCGGCGACGTGATCACGGGCATCGGCTATCAGTTTGCCGACGGCCAGAAGATCGTCAGGCTTGAGCGCATCGTACTGGCCGACGGCAAGGAACTACGCCTCTACGGCCGCTAGAGACTAGGGGGTCGCGCCACGCGGTCCCTGCGGAGTTATGGGACTCGGGAATCACAGGCTGAAGGCCTGTGCCACAAACAAGAATCACCAGCTTGCAGCCCACGTGGCACAGGCTATGACGGACCGGCGGCGCGCGCCGATCTACTTCTTCTTCACTTCCTCCTGGGCGCGATGGCCGCTGAGGATGCCCAGCATTCCGTAATTGCCCTCGTGACACGCGTACTCGTAGATCGGCCCCTCGGTCCTGGTCATGGGAATCGACATGGTCCAGGGTTTCGTGTACGCCGCCGGATCGTCGACGGTGAACTGAAAGTCAATCGTTTCGGCGTCGGTGCGCGTGTAGCGTTCGACCGTATGCAGGTTCGGGCTCGCGCCCCGGCAGCAAAGGACAGGGTTGAAGAGATTCTTGTCGGTGAAATTGGTGGTGTCGACCACCAGCGTATTGCCTTCCCAGCGGCCGCGCGCGTCACCATTCCACTGGCGAATGTTCTTGTCGATATGCGGACGCCCGTCGAGGGGGATGGTGCGAACCTCGTGGATCATCTCCTGGAGAATGGTCACGTATCCGGGCGACTGCACGATCTGAACATTATTGTTGTAGGCGCCGGGAAGCTTGGGTACACCGCGGGTGATGCAACGCTCCGTCAGGCTGCGGTCCTCCCAGGAGTCGGCGGGGTCGGAGCCGCCGCGCCTGCGCCGGTCCTCGGCAAAGGCGTCGGCTCTCTTCTTCGCCTCCGGCGTTAAGGCGGGAATTCTCCCGTCCGGCGGATCGATCACCAGCGAAGTTCGCCTGGTCTTGACGACCTTGGTTCCCGAGTCGTACCAGCCGTCGTTATAAGCACGATTGAGGTCGGCTTCGGCGCCTCCATCCCGGCGATCCCGATTCGTGTTTTCGAGCACCTGCCTGGCGTATTCCGCCGCCTCCCTTTCCGTAAAAAACTCTTTGCCCGCGAGCTGACTGGGCCGTTCCATGGGCGTAAGAGTGGCGTTCGACCAAACTCCCTGCAGGTCCGGCTGGCCGTCCGGCGTACGGGGAGGAGTCCACGTCTTCACCGCGGCCGCAACGGTTTTCGGCTTCGGTGCGGCTGTTGTCCCCTGGCCGGTGGCGGATGCAATCGCAAGCGCCAGCGCACCCATTGAAGCGAGAACGCGATTTCTCATTGGAACCCTCCCTAGTCTGAACACTGGCCCGACACTAGCCAAGGTACCGGCGAGTCATGTCGAAGTCAACCGTGGGTAGCCGGCCCTCGAAAAGGAAAGGGAAGGGACCGCGACGGTTCGCCTTCCGAACGGTGCTCTGCGCCGGGCAGAGCTACACTGGTATGAGCCCATGCAAAAACGACTGGCGGCGATGGTGTGGCTGGCGTCCGCCGCCCTTGGCCAGACCGTGCCGTCGGCCACGGCGGAACGAGCGCTGCTCGATCCGTACTGCGTCGTCTGCCACAACCAGCGGCTGAAAACCGCGGGCCTGACGCTCGATCAGATGGATCTCGCGCAGGTCGACAAGAACGCCGACAAATGGGAAAAGGTTGTCCGCAAGATTCGCGCCGGGATGATGCCTCCGCCGGGCATGCGGCGGCCCGATCCCGCTACCTACGAGGCCATGACCGCGTGGCTCGAAAATGAGCTCGACCGCCATGCGACGGCCAATCTGCCTCCGCCCGGTCTCCATCGCCTGAACCGCGCCGAATACGCGAACGCGATTCGCGACCTGCTCGCCATCGAGGTGGATCCCGCGAAGTTTCTCCCGTCCGACGATTCCACGCGCGGCTTCGACAATATCGCGGGCGCGCTGTCGCTTTCGCCGGCTCTGCTCGAAGGATATACGTCGGCCGCGGGAAAGATCAGCCGGCTTGCGATCGGCGACGTGACCGCTCCGGGCGAGACCGTGTACCGCGTGCCCGAGGACACCTCGCAGGACTATCACATCGAGGGCTTGCCGTTCGGCACCCGCGGCGGATTGGTGGTGAAGCACCAGTTCCCGGCCGACGGAGAGTACGTCTTCAAGATCTACCCCGTCAACAAGGGCAACATGGATAACAACCAGGCCTTCGGGGAAATCAAAGGCGAAAAACTCGAAATTCTGGTGGACGGCGAGAGAGTGAAACTGTTCGATTGGGACCGCGAAGTGTCGCGCGGCGCGCCCGTGCACAATGGCACGGCGGACCTCCGCATCCCCGTGAAGGCCGGCCTGCGCACGGTCGGCGTCACGTTCCTGGCCACCCACTACGCGCCGGGCAACGATCTGGATCAACATTTCCTGCGCAGCACCATCGAGACCGGCGGCCTTCCCGGATTCACGTTTTTCCCGCACGTCGGCAGGCTCAGGATCGATGGCCCCTACAACGCCAGGGGCGCGAGCGACACTGCCAGCCGCCGCAAGATTTTCGTGTGCCGTCCGTTAACCCCGGCCGGGGAAGCCGGCTGCGCGAAGCAAATCGTCTCGACTCTGGCGCGGCGGGCGTTCCGGCGTCCCATCGCCGATCAGGACGCCGAGGTCCTGATGGGTTTCTACCAGAAGGGCCGCAACGAAGCCGGGGACTTCGATCACGGCGTCGAGATGGCGCTGCGGCGCATCCTGGCCGATCCCGAATTTGTGTTTCGCAAGGAAGCCGAGCCGGACGGCTTGCAGCCAGGCGAGGCCTATCGCATCAGCGACGTGGAGCTGGCCTCGCGGCTGTCGTTCTTTCTGTGGAGCAGCATCCCCGATGACGAGCTGCTCAACCTGGCCGCCCAGAACAAGCTGCGAGATCCCGCCGTGCTCGAGCGACAAGTACGGCGCCTGCTGGCAGATCCCCGCTCGGACGCGCTGGTGACCAACTTCGCGGGCCAGTGGCTCAGCCTGCGCGCCTTGCAGACCCAGACGCCGGTCACCGCCGAGTTTCCCGACTTCGACGACAATCTCCGGAACGCCATGCGGAAGGAGACCGAACTGTTCGTCGACAGCATCGTGCACGAGGACCGCAGCGTGCTCGACCTGCTGAACGCCAACTATACCTTCGTCAACGAACGGCTCGCCAGACACTACGGCATCCCCAACGTCTACGGGAGCAATTTCCGGCGAATCGAGCTTGCGCCCGAGTTCGACGCGCGCCGCGGCCTGCTGGGGAAAGGAAGCATCGAGACCATATCGGCGTATCCGAACCGGACCTCGCCGGTGGTCCGGGGCAAGACCATCATGCAGATCTTTCTCGGCGTGAGCCCTCCCGATCCGCCGCCCAACGTTCCGCCGCTCAAGGAAAACGCGAGCGACGCCCACGGCGCAGGCAAGCCGGCCATGCGCCAGCAGATGGAGATGCACCGGTCGGTGGAGCCCTGCGCGAGTTGCCACAAGATCATGGACCCGATCGGCTTCGCGCTCGAAAACTTCGACGCCATCGGCCAGTGGCGCACCACGGATAACGGGAGCCCGATCGATCCTTCGGGCCAGCTCGTGGACGGCAGCAAGCTGAACGGCGTGGAGGGCTTGCGGGAAGCGCTGATGCGCTACTCACCTCAATTCGTCCGCGTGATGGCGGAAAAGCTGATGATTTACTCCCTCGGCCGCGGCACCGAATACTACGACATGCCTCTGATTCGCTCCATCGTGCACGAGGCCGAGCGTAATCAATACCGCTTCTCGTCGCTCGTGTTCGGCGTCGTCAGGAGCGATCCGTTCCAGATGAACATGAAGCCGCGATAGGCCGCCGGAACGCCAGGGAGCTGTCTCGACCCTTTTTCGGATGGGCCCGACGCGGCCAACGGCCGTTGCTAACGTGAAGGGGACTTCAATGGCAAATGCTGCAGCGGTCCAGCTTCAAGCTGTCTCCACGCCTTCGCGCGCCTCGGGCACAGACTGCGCGCGATGCTGGGTTACGAGACCTTGATCAAGGAAGATGCCGCCAACTCAGCAGAGTGAGCGCGTTCTGATGGCGCCGGTTCTTCGTGCGCACCGGTACACACGGTCGACATCGCACATTCGGTGCAGCGGCCGGAAGGCATCGTTTCCGGCGACAAACGCGGCTCGGCGCCGAGCCAATACAACGCATTTGCCATCACACAAAAGCCAGTTGCGGCAAACCAGACCATTGCGCCGCCCACGAAGATCGTGAACGAAGCCCACCACGCGCTGTATGCGAGCGTCAGCCCCGACGCGATCGAGATGTTGATTCCAACCGCAAGATAGATGCGGCGCTCGAGATACCAGCGGTCCGTCTGCATGAAGTATAGGTTCCAGCGCGTGGGCGTCTTCGACCCGAGCATGGGCGTGAAGCCAAGCAGGCGCAACACGTTGCCCACGGGGCAAAAGCCTGTAAAGGCGACATTGATGGAAACAAGGCCAGTCGCGAGGACTCCCAAGATCCAGCGCCGATCCAAGAACAGTGCCAGCGCCGTGCTCACTAAGAGAACCACGCCAGCGATAAACCAGACGGTCCGTTCAATGTACCAGCGGTGAATAGGAACCATATAAATACCAGGGCGCAGAGTCATGGGCCGTACTATACCAACCCCAAACAACCAATGCAAGCCGAGAAAAGGCCGAGAAAAGGCGATGTCGCCGCCAATCCAACGGATGATCTGTACGGTACGAACAGGTGTTTAGAGCATATAGGCCGGAGTGCGCGGCAAGATTGTGTCGCATTCAAGATTGTCTCGAATTATAGTTCTGTAAGAATGGCGTCTCCCCGAACGCCGTTTTCTCGCCAGCCGTTGGGATGGTCCGTCAAGGCGCAAACTGAACCACGAGACGAATCGTGGCTATCCCTTGAGGATTGGCCGTCCCACCGGCAGTACGGCCTTCTTAACAGTGGCGTTTGTCACTTCGGCGAAAGAAAGGTACAGAGCGTCCAGGCCCGCAGCCAGTCCGAGCCATCCCCCAGCCACGCGCCAACCGGGCCCCATACCCAGATCTCCGCCCGCGAGCAGGAAGAACGTGATCCAGAGAAGGAGGAATACAGTCCACAAACAGAAATTGAGGCGGAAGGTCGGAATCCACATGTACAGCGTGAAAACGCCCCACATGAGAAGCGTAAGACCCACGGCATTGCCGGCCGGCGGCTTGATCCAGCCGGCTCCCGCAGTCCACAGCAGGAACGCATACCACCACCAAAACAGTCCATACGAAGTGAAGGCGACGGTTCCGAAAGTGTTGCCGTTCTTGTACTCCAGTACGCCGGCGATGAGCTGGCCGACCCCGCCATATGCGAACGCGAGCGGTACGACCACGGCGGTGAGCGTCGGACCGTCTCCCGTCAACAAGCCGGCATTGATGCAACTCAGAACAACTGTGGTCAGTCCAAACCCGGCCAGACCCAGCGGTGCTGGATTCGCGGGGACAGATGCGGCTGCGTCAGCCATCAGAGTCTCTCAAGTCAGCGCGCGGCGGGAGGCATTATTCCTTCCGCGGCAAGTCTTCCGCGGCCGGTGGGACCCGTCAGCACTGCAACGAAGTCTTTGACCGCGGGAGACATGTTGTTGCGATGCCACAGCGAAAAGTCCGTGGACAGTGCAAACTCCTTGGGAAACGGTCCCGCCATAGCGTCACGGTTGGCCTGCAGAATCTCGCTGGATTGCGATACTCCGATATCGACTCCTTCTTCGAGGACCAGACGCATGGTGGCGATGCCGTCACTGGCGAGCGTGGTTTTCCGGAGGACTTCGTCCTTCACTCCCAGCGCTTCGATCACTTTCATGAAGTGAGTCCCCACCGTCGCTCCCCGGGCCGGATCCGAAACTGCGATGCGCTTGGCGGCGAGCAACGCGGCCTTCAATTTTTCCGGGCTGGAGACATCAGGTTTCGCGGACTTGGGAGGCACCGCCACGCCGGCTACCGTGCTGCCCAAAAGGGTGCTGGTTCCATCCCGGAGCGCGCCCGTGCTTTCGGCGTCCCGAATCAGCGGCGCGGTGGTGATCAGCAGTGCCGCTTGGGGATCCGCCCGAAACTTTTGGGCCGTGGCGCCGGCCGTATCGAAAACCAGCGTGACCGTGTTGCCCGTCGTCTTTTCGTAGTCGGCGGCGATGGCGGTGAGGGGAGTCTTTACGACTGCAGCCGCGTAGATCTTCACGTTTTCGCCAATTCCCGGTTGCGCGGACGCAGTGCCCGCCGTCAGCGCCGAAACGAGCAAAAAGGCGATGCACATTCTGGTCTTCATAGCTGCTCCCTTGAGCTGAAATCCAAATTGCAAGATAGCACGCATGCTTCACTGCCGAGCTTACTGGGCTCCGCGGCCCAGCAGTATAGTCTTCATCGTGTGGAACAGGATGTAGGCATCGAGCGACAGCGCCAGGTTCTTGATGTAGTACAAATCGTACTCGAGCTTGACGATCGAATCCTCGACGGTGTCGCCGTACTTGTGATTGATCTGCGCCCAGCCCGTGATGCCGGGCTTCACACACAGCCGCTGGCGGTAGTAGGGAATCTTCTCCTGCAAAATCGCAACGAATTCGGGACGCTCCGGCCGCGGGCCGACCAGCGACATCTCGCCACGGAGGACGTTGAACAGTTGCGGCAGTTCATCCAGACGCAGCTTGCGCAGCCAGCGCCCGACGGGCGTGACACGAGGGTCGTCCTTGGTCGCCCAGACCGCGCCCGTGGCTGCTTCCGCTTCCCGGTACATGGAGCGGAATTTGAAAACCGTGAACGGCACTCCGTTCAATCCCACGCGCTGCTGCCGGTGCAGGACCGGGCCCGGAGAAGTAAGCTTCACCAGGATCGCCACCACCGCCATCACCGGAATGGTCGCCATGATTCCGATCGCGCTGAGCAGCAGCGAGTAGGCCGATTGCACCGTCACGCTGCCATGCTGCGGTCCCAGTTCCGCGGAGAAAATAAGCTGGGATGGCCGGAGGTCGCGCGTCGAAACCCGCCCGAAAAGAGTTTCATACGTCATGGCGGCTTCCTCGATGTGGATCCCGGAAAAGCGTAGTTGGAGCAAATGCTCAACCGGCATCCGGCCGCGGCGCTCCGTCATCCCGACCACGATGCGATCCGGATGTTGCGAGGCGATCACCCGGTCCAGATCGGCGATGCAGCCCAGCCGAGGCGTGCCGGACAGCTCTTCAGGAATACCGCTTTCGCCGTCACTCTCAAGGTAGCCGATCGGGGCCAGGCCCAATTCCGGGCGGCTTCCCAGCCGGCCGATCATCTCCCGCACGGCCGAAGACGCTCCCAGGAACAACACTCGTTGCGCTCCCAACGCCTTCCACACCAGGCTGGCGAACGTGATCCGCCACGCCGGCAGCACCACCAGAACCAGCACGCTTCCATAGACCATCAGCCATTTCGGAAGCAGGATGTCCCAGCGGCCGTAGCTGAACAGCGCCTGCAAAAGGAAGGCGATGCCCAGCACCATGCAAAACTGCTGCACCAGAAGAATGCGGGAGCGTACGCGGTAGTCGTCGTAGAGATCGTGAAAGTACAGCCCCAGCAGGATCACGGTTACGACCAGGGCGATGCGCCACCAGCCGCCATCGTCGAGCAGGAAGATGTCGGGCGAGGTGTCCTCGACCCAGTACGTGGCCAGAACGTAACAGGACAATGCAAGGATTGCCTCCGAGACGACCAGCGCCAACACGCTGCTCGGAATGGATACTTTGAAAAGCCGGACCATCTCGTTCCGAGGAAGAGAACAACCGACAGGTCAGTCTAACATACCCGGCGCGACTCTCAGCGGCTCGCGGATTGACATCCGCGATCACTGTGACTCAGCATAAGGGGCATGCGCGGTTTCGTTTACGAGCAGCCCTCCATCCGGGTCATCTTCGGCGCCGGCGCTCTGGATCGCCTGGCGGAGGAAGTGACGCGGCTCGGCGCACGGCGCGCTCTGGTTCTGGCGACGCCCGAGCAGCGCGGCGACGCCGAAGAAGCCGCGCGCCGTCTGGGCGGCCTGGCCGCGGGCGTGTATGCCGAAGCCGTGATGCACGTGCCCATCGAGACCGCGCGGGCCGCCCGCGAAACCGCCCGAAGGCTGGACGCCGATTGCACGGTGGCCATCGGCGGCGGATCGACCACGGGACTCGCCAAAGCCATCGCGCTCGAGAGCGGCCTGCCGATCGTGTGCGTGCCCACCACCTACGCCGGCTCGGAGATGACGCCCGTCTACGGGATCACGGAAGGCGGCCTCAAGAAAACCGGCCGCGACCGCCGTGTGCTGCCCAAGACGGTGCTCTACGACCCCGCGCTGACCGTCACTCTGCCGGCGAAGATCGCGGGCCCCTCCGGCATGAACGCGATCGCGCATTGCGTGGAGGCCTTGTACGCGCAGGATGGCAACCCGGTCATTTCGCTGATGGCGGCCGACGGCATCCGCGCGCTGGCGCGATCGCTGCCCGTGGTCGTGAAGGAGCCGGCAAATCTCGACGCCCGCGCCGACGCGCTCTACGGAGCGTGGCTCGCGGGAAGCGCTCTGGGCGCAACCAGCATGGGCATCCATCACAAGCTGTGCCACACGCTAGGCGGAAGCTTCAATCTGCCGCATGCCGAAGTGCACACGGTGATTCTGCCTCACGCGGCCGCGTTCAACCGCGACGCCGCGCCCGAGGCGATGCGGACCGTAGCCGCCGCTCTGGGAGCCGCCGACGCCGCGCAGGGAATCTACGACCTCGCGGTGCGCATCGGCGCGCCCACCGCTCTTGCGGACATCGGCATGCCGCTCGACGGGCTGGATCGGGCGGCCAGGCTTGCCACCGAGAGTCCCTACTACAATCCGCGGCCGGTCGATTATGCGGGCGTGCGGCAGTTGCTCGAAAACGCGTACTACGGCAAGCGCCCGTGATCATTGGGCGCGACACCGGCGGCTCTCACGACACCAGCCGCGGGTAATGCGTTAAAAAGTTTGTTGAGAGCGTCTTGCGGTTGGCGACACACTCTCTTTATGATTGAGTGTAGTTCTATGGTCAATCTCCGAGCCGGCAGAACCGGCCACATCCTCCGACAAGGGGATGCCCGCTGCCTGGATTGGATTTCTGATGGATCTCTCCATCTGGTCGTTACGTCTCCGCCATACT
>JBGPLI010000012.1:0-47401 GCA_041486445.1 Bryobacteraceae bacterium | reverse complement strand
GCAGCCACTGTTTGTCTACCGGGGTCGACTTGCGATGGGCGTAGTTCCTCACTACATAAAACATAACCTATGTTTCATGCTTTGTACAGATTATTGTTTAGCAAGCCCTAACGCCCAGGTTTTTGATTTGGTAAGCGCTGGAACAGTCCGTCCCTACCTGACTGAGTCCGTGCTGGCTGAATACCACGACGTGTTCGAATACAAGCCCCTCAAGCACCTCGACAAGAGGCGCATTGCGCGCTTGCGCGGCCTGTTGGAAGCCCTGGGTGTGAAGGTCAAGCCGCATGGCCGGCTGAAAATTTCCGGCCATGAATCCGACAACCGCATCTACGAGTGTGCATTCGCGGCTAAGGCCCACTTCATCGTTACCGATGCCAAGCGTAGGGGCCTGAACAAGCTGACCATGCGGCGTGGTGGGCCCTGTTGGATTCGAACCAACGACCAACGGATTATGAGTCCGCTGCACTAACCGCTGTGCTAAGGGCCCAGATCTCCCTAACAAATTTAGGCAAACACCTACTTGACTCACACGGCGTTTCTAGTTACTACTGAAGTATGGCAGATTCTTTGAAGGCCTGATGGAGGCTATCCGCTACTTTACCGATGCAGAAAACTGCGTACGGTTCATGGCGCAACTCCGTTAGTCCGACGGACCGGAGTGTCCGCGCTGCCAATGAGAACGCCTCTCGTTTATCAAGGTCCGTCTCACCTGGACCTGTCTTGAGTGCCGGAAACAATTCTCCGTCAAGGTCGGTACGATCTTCGAGGAGAGCCCTATCGGACTTGACAAGTGGATTTGCGAGCTTTGAGACATCAACTCGCCAAAAGCTTTCCTATGGTTTCGATTGGAAGATAGAGGCGCAGGGACCTCTCCGAAAGCTCCTGAAATCCGCCGAATCGAATATAAAATTTTTTAACGTTCTCATCCTTCGCGTCCACTAGGACTACAGAAAAAGCTGACAATTTAGAAATATCCCAGCAGCACTTGAGAGCATAATTCAAAAGGAATTGGCCTAGTTTCTTGCCCTGGCATCTGCGATCGACTGCCATTCTTGCAATGAGTTGCGCCTGCACTTCCGGACGCTTCGCATTCTTCTTCAGTGCGCTGGGAGCATCAACAAGAGGAAGAGTAGCGGGTGTCAAGGTTACATATCCAATAATCTGGTGCGTCGCGCTGGGTTGAGCATTCGCCGCAAGTAGAACGTGTGTCGTGGAGATATTCTTCCCCTGAGCCTGCGATGCCTGAGTCTCCAAATATTTATCTAGCGCTTCTACTCCGCAGGAGAAACCAGTTCTACGATGAAGTGCTGTGTCCAAGCGCTCAATTGAGTAACCTGGAGGAACTTCGAGTACGAGTTCCACCTGAGGAGGGCTTTTATTTCCGCCCGAATGCGCGGCGGAGCGCGGCATTTGGCTCGGGCGGATTGAACAAGGCTTCCACTAATTGATCTTGATCACCCTTGGTCAGCAATATTAGAGCCGAATCATTCGCGCAGAAAGCACGTGTGTGAGACTCAAGCTCGTCATTGTAGGCCTTCAGTTTAGCCAGATGAGGCCGATATAGGCTCCTCCAATATCTAGTAGGATGAACCATGCCCATGGTTTTGTCGATCTTGTCGTGTACGTCGCGCATCATCTCCACTATATGGCTGAGTTGGTCTGGCGTTGCCGCCTCAATGGCTATGATTGCGTCAGGGGCATGATAGATATCCAGAAGATCTCGCATTAGCCCGGACATATTCCGGAGGCCGAAGAGGACTTGGCCATAAAGGATTTCTCTGTGCGTTCGTTGGGCGATCCGTGACTGCTTGACGACCCTGACAATGGTTTGGGCGGCATCTGCCATTACGGCATGGCTTCGCCATTCGATTTCGTTTAGCGTGATCTCGTCAAATGTAGCCGTCCCAGTCATCGACCTTGCCCATCCAAGTCTTATCGGTTGCTGGCCCGAGGTTTTCTCGATTTCTTTCTCAATCCGGACTTCTCCATCTCCGTATCGGCCTCCGCCTTTGGTACCGATATGATCATCCGCACGAATTTCTCGAATCGTTCAAACGCGCTTGCCTTCGGGTCAAGGCCCGGAACGCCAGAGATCGCGCGCGGCCGCATCAGCGCCGCACCCCTGCGGTGTTCTAAGCTTTCACTCCGTGAAAGGTTATTCGGTTGTGCATCTGCACTCATGATGGACACCATCAAATAGCCTCAACCTAGGCGGCCCGTCTTGGGTACGTCCCGCCCACTATCCCATGATGCCGTCAGTCGGGCTGAAAGCAAAGCAATCGTGACCGTCTGACGATCCTAGTATAGCATGCAATTGCAATTGCATTTTCAACGATAGACAACCGCCTTTTCTTCTCCCTGCAGGCTTAAACTCGGCCTCTCACGTAGTACCCATGGGGTCAGCGCGGCGATGCCGCCACCCATCCCCCCACCCGCCAACCACTTCCCACCTCCACCCGCTTCCGGCATCCATCCCGCCTGCTACCCTCGCGGCTGAGGCCAGATGTCATCTCAACAGCCGGACGAGAAGGCCGTCCGCATATCGCCCATTACAAAACGAACCCAGCCATTTTTTCAGTTAGTGGCTGATATGAAAGGAGTTATACCAACATGACAAGGGTTGGAACGAACCCAGCGGCGGGCTGTTTAACCCACCCCGTTGTGGGTTTACCGGTGGTTGGGCAGCGCCTTCACGATCTCGCCCACGAAGGATTTCGCGTCGCCGAACAGCATCAGCGTGCGGTCCATGTAATAGAGCTCGTTGTCGATGCCCGCAAATCCGGGACTCATGCTGCGCTTGATGATCATCACCGTGTGCGCCTTGTCGACGTCCAGGATGGGCATGCCGTAAATCGGGCTGGTCTTATCGTGGCGCGCGGCCGGATTCACCACGTCGTTGGCGCCGATCACCAGGGCCACGTCGGCTTCGGCGAAATCGGGGTTGATGTCTTCCATCTCGTGGAGCTTGTCGTAGGGGATGTCGGCTTCGGCGAGCAGAACGTTCATGTGCCCCGGCATGCGCCCGGCCACCGGATGGATGGCGAACTGCACGTCCACGCCACGCTTGTTGAGAGCGTCGGTCAGCTCGCGGAGCTTGTGCTGGGCCTGCGCGACGGCCATGCCATATCCCGGCACCACGATCACCTTGCGCGCCGCTCCGATGATCGCGGCGGCGTCCTCGGGAGTCGCGGAATGGACCGGTCTGGCGGCTGCCGCGGCCGCAACGCCGGGCTGCGCCTGTCCGAACGCGCCGAACAGCACATTCAGAAACGACCGGTTCATGGCGTTGCACATGATCACCGACAGGATGAAGCCCGAGGCCGCGTTGAGCGAGCCGGCGATGATCAGCAGGCGATTGCCGAGTGCGAAGCCCATCGCCGCGGCCGCCGCGCCGGCGTAGGAGTTGAGCAGGGCGATCACGGTCGGCATGTCGCCGCCGCCGATGGGAAGGATCAGCAGCACGCCGAACAGCAGCGACAGCGCGGCGAACGTGGGGAACACCCATGCGGGCGCGGGCTCGGCGATCATCCACAATCCCAGGCCGATCGCGAACGCCAGCAGCGCCAGGTTCACCACGTTCTGGCCGCGATAGGTCATCGGGCGCGTGGGGATGATGTCCTGGAGCTTGCCGAAGGCCAGGATGCTGGCTGTGAAGGTCAGGTATCCGAGCACCGTCTCGACCACCAGCGCGGCCATTGTGAATCCGGTGGCCGGGTTGCCGGCGGCCACGTAGCGGTAATACTCGGCGGTCCCGACCAGCGCGGCGGCCAACGTGCCGAAAGCGTGCGAGAGCGCCGTCAATTGCGGCACCGCCGTCATCGGCATCAGGTAGGCGAGCGGAGCCCCGATCGCCGTGCCCAGCGCGAAGCAGATGAAGATCCACTGGTAGCTGACGATCTCATGGCGGAGCAGCGTTCCGATCACCGCGAACAGCATGCCGATCTCGCCCGAGCGCACTCCGCGCCGCGCCGTCACCGGCGAGCTCAGCCACTTGATGGAAAAAACGATCGCCAGCGCCGCGATGACGTAGGAGGCCTGCCAGAACGAATCTGTCACGCGCGGGTCCCCTTGCCGCCGCCGTCCTTCTTGCGGAACATCTTGAGCATCCGGTCGGTGATCAGGAATCCGCTGACGATGTTGATGGTGGAGGAGGTGACGGCCACCCCGCCGAGCACGCGGCTCAGTGTGGGAGCGTCGCCCGAGCCGGCGACCAGAATCGCGCCCACCACCGAGATGGCCGAGATCGCGTTGGTCAGCGACATCAGCGGCGTGTGCAGCAGGGGAGACACGCGGCGCACCAGTTCCAATCCGAGCGGTACGGCCAGAACCAGGACGTACAGGCTCACTTCAAGGTCGTTACTCACGCATTTACACCCAGCAGCGCCTGCACCTTGGGATGGACCACCTCGCCGTCGCGGGTCACCAGGCTGTCGCGTGTGATCTCGTCGTTGAGATCGATGTTCAGTTGGCCGTCCTTGATCATGTTCTTGAGGAAAGTGGCGATGTTGCGCGCGTACATCTGGCTGGCGTCGTGAGGGACTGTGGAGGGAAGATTCACCGGCCCCAGAACCATGACGCCCTGTTCGATCACCGTCTCGCCGGCTCTGGTGACCTCGCAGTTTCCGCCGCGCTCGGCGGCCAGATCCACGATCACCGAACCGGGGCACATGCAATGCACCATCTCGCGCGAGATCAGCAGCGGAGCTTTCCGGCCGGGAACCGCGGCCGTGGTGATCACCACGTCCTGCTCGCCCAGGACCGCGGCCATCTGCTCGCGCTGGCGGCGCATGGCGTCCTCATCGAGCGCCTTGGCGTAGCCTCCCTCGCCCTCGGCCTGAACGCCGAGCGTGATGCTGACGAATTTCGCGCCGAGGCTCTCGATCTGCTCCTTGACGGCGGCCCGGACGTCGTAGGCGCTGACCACCGCACCCAGCCGCCGCGCCGTCGCGATGGCCTGCAATCCGGCCACGCCCGCGCCGATCACGAGCACCCGCGCCGGCGGCAGAGTGCCCGCGGCGGTCGTCATCATGGGAAACACGCGTGGGAGCGCGCCGGCAGCGAGAAGAACGGCCTTGTACCCGGCGATCGAAGCCATCGAGGAGAGCGCGTCCATGCTCTGCGCGCGCGTGATGCGCGGGACCAGCTCCATCGAGAACAGGGTGACGCCCGCCTGCGCGAAGCGCGCCGCCATTTCGGGCTCGCTCAGCGGGTCGCACAAGCCGATCACGGTCTGTCCGCGGCTCAGCGTGGAGGGATCGGGAACGCGCACCTGCAACAGGATCTGCGCGCGCCGGCACACCTCTTCCGCCGTGGGTGCGACGTGCGCGCCCTTGGACGTGTAATCTTCGTCGAGGAACCCGGCGGCGGCGCCCGCCTCCGATTCGAGCCAGACTTCGGCGCCTGCCTTGGTCAATATGTCGATTGTGCGGGGGGTGACGGCGACGCGACGTTCCTGGGGGAACGTCTCCCTCAGAACACCAACGAGAATTCCCAATTTCTTGACGCCACCTCCGTGGATAGACTCAAAAACCATGATAGCGTTTGCGGTCCGCCCTTGGTTGGGGGTATCGTTAAAACTATGTACGGATCAACGATCATGCGAAATCACGTAGTTCTCCTTCTTCTTGCAGCGGGTGCGGCGCTGGCGCAGAGCCACGATCACGCTCGCCAGGTCCACGGCGTGCCGGGCGGCGTGCCCGAGTTCTGCGCCAATCCGACCGTCGCCAGCGTGGCCAGCGGCGCCTGGTCCGATCCGGCGATCTGGTCGACCAGGAAGACGCCGGGCGTGAACGATCGCGTGCTGGTCGGCGCCCGACACAACGTGGTTTATGACGCGGCGAGCGACGCCAGGCTGGCTTGCGTCGAGCTGCGAGGCCACCTCAGCTTCAAGACCGACGCGAACACCCGCCTGAAGGCCGCGAACGTCATGGTGATGGACGAAGGGTCGCTCGAAGTCGGCTCGTCCGCGAAGCCCGTGGCGCCGGAGGCGACCGCGGAGATCGTCATCGCGGATCAGCCCATCAATCACCAGCTCGATCCGGCGGAGCTGGGCTCCGGGATCGAGAGCCTGGGGAAGATCACGATGCACGGCGCGATGAAGTCGCCCACGTTCGTGCGTCTGGCCAAGGAACCTCTGGCGGGACAGACCACGCTCACGCTGGAGCAGGCCGCGCCCACGTGGAAGGCGGGTGACCGCATCGTGCTGCCCGATACGCGGCAGTTGCGCGAGAAGGAGCGCGGCGAAAATTACAAGCCGCAGGACGAAAAGCTCGAGATCGCTTCGATTTCGGGCACTGCGGTGACGCTCAAGTCGGCTCTCAAATACGACCACAAGGGCGCGGGCACCCCGGACGGCAAACTCGAATTCCTTCCGCACGCCGGCAACCTCTCGCGGAACGTCGTGATCCGTTCGGAAAATCCCGAAGGCACGCGCGGCCACATGATCTTCATGTCCCGCTCCCAAGTGGACCTGCGCTACGTCGAGGTGCGTGAGATGGGGCGCACAAAGATGGGCGTGCTCGACAACACCGAGTTCGACGGCCAGGGGCGCGTTTTGAAACTCGGCAAGAATCAGATCGGGCGGTACGCGATCCACTTCCATCATTACTTCGGTCCCAACCAGACGCCCTCGAACGGATACCAGTTCACGCTGGTCGGAAACTCGGTCGACGGCGCTCCGAAGTGGGGCGTCACGGTTCACAACAGCCATTACGGCCTGATCCAGGACAATGTGGTCTACAACACGCGTGGAGCCGGCATCGTCACCGAAGACGGCACGGAGAGCTTCAACGTGTTCGATCACAACTTCGCGATGCGCTCGGAAGGTTCGGGGGAGTTCGCACCGCGCAGCGGCTACGGCGGCGCGGGTCCGGATCCGGGCGGCGAGGGTGCGGGATTCTGGTTCCGCGGCCCGAACAATTATATCCGCAATAACGTGGCGGCCAACGCCGACGTGTTCGGATTCGGCCTGGCGGCGGGGTCGCTCGACACCGTGCGCATCCCCAAGTTCAAGGGCGCCGACATGAGCAACGATAACGAGACGGTAGCGATGGACACCACCGAGGCGCCCGTGCTCGAATTCGCGAACAATGAAGCCTACGGCGCCATCCAGACCGGCGCCGCCTGCGGCTGGAACGGCGCCATCATGAATTTCCACGTCTGGAACGCCTCCCGCCACGGCCTGACCGCCGCGCCGACCGACAAGCTGCTGGTGGAGTCGATGATTGTCCGCGGCGATCCGTCGGTTCTGGCGAATGAATTCGAGGTTCCGGCGGGAGTGTGGGTGTCCAACTACCTCGCCAAGAGCATCGTGGTGCGGAATGCCGATGTGCAAGGGGTGCGCTCAGGCGTTTTGAGCCCGTTCTTCCGGACCGGCGATAGCGTGGAACCGGGGCGCGGCGACAGCTCCCTGGTCATCGAGAACGGTTACTTCCGCGATTACATCGGTGTGGTGGTGGGGACGTCGTACGCGGCCAGTTCCAAGGGCGATGGGCCCCTGAAGAAGGCGATCATACGGGGCTCGGTCTTTGAGCCGCTCAACGTCGTCGCCAACCCGTACAATCCGCCGGCCGCGATCTCGATGAACTACCGCATGTCCGGCGGCGATGCCGATGCCCGCGATCCCGTCATGGTCTACGACTTCAACAAGAAGGCGGGCGACAATTTCAAGGTTTACTACTCGCTTGAAGCCCCCGAGCGCACCGCTCCGTGTCACGATGCGAGGCAGGGCATCGGCGGCTGGGCCTGCAAATAGGGCCCTTAGGACGGCGTGACAGTGTCGCCGGGCGAGAGGTGGTTCACCGTCTTGCCGGTTTCGGTGAACGTTCGTGTCACGTGCGCGGCCCCGTAGATCCACATAATAACCAGCCGCGACGTGCCGACGTTGTTAAAGCGGTGCGATTTGCCGGCGGGAATGTAGGTGGTGTCGTACCTGGCGAGGCGCGTCCGCCGGCCGTCCACCTCCACCTCGCCGTCGCCTTCGAGCAACGTCACCTGCTCGCCGCAGTTGTGGCTGTGCATCGGCGCGCTTCTTCCGGGCGGAAAAGACGTCAGGCCGGAGGTGAAGACCGTATCCGGCGCGCGCTCGGCGCCCACCAGCAGCGTCGTGATCACGCCGTCGCCTCGCTGGAATGTCGGGATCGATTCGATTTTGATGATGCTCGCGGATTCTTGTCCCAAGGCTGTCTCCTTCTTCACACTATAGGCGGTCCACGCCCAAACGTCCGGCCAGTTCGTCCAGGGCGAGCCGCAGCTCGGGGCTCAGAGGAACACCGTTCGCCATGCGATCTTCGTAGATCCTGGTGGAGCGCTCGCCCGGCAGCCGGATTTCATCCACTCCGGGCAGCTTCGGAGAGGACTTCATCTCATCCCAAATCCCGTCGACCTTCTCTTTGAACGCCTCGACATCGCTAAACGCGGCGATGTTGGCGGCGATGATCGCGTGTCCGGTGTTGGTGAGCGAGCGGGAGTCCGCGTTGAAATCCACCACGTCCTTGCCCATGGCCGCACCGTTCAGCGTCCCGGCGAGCAGGCCGAACATCAGCGCCAGCCCGTAGCCTTTCGGTCCGCCGATGGGCAGCAGGAATCCTTCGCCGGCCCGCTTGGGATCGGTGAGCGGCCTGCCCTGGCGGTCCATCATCCAGCCCTCGGGCATTGGTTCGTTGCGTTGCGCCTTCACCTTCACCTTGCCATAGGCGGCATTCGTCGTCGCCATGTCGAGCACGATCGCCGGCCGGTGCAGCGCGGGCACCGCGATCGCAATCGGGTTCGTGCTGAGCAGCATCGCCGTGCCGCCCCACGGAGGCAGGTGGTTGGCGCTTCCGACGGCGATGTAGATTCCCACCATGTCGTGAGCCAGAGGCATCCGCGCATAGAGCGACGCCGGCCCCGCATGATTGCTGTTGCGCGCCCCCACCCAGGCGACACCGGCGGTGCGAGCCTTCTCGATGGCGATCTCAGCAGCGCGGCGCATGACCAGGTGTCCCATGGCGTTGTCGCCGTCGACGAGCGCCGCAGCAGGATGATCGCGGATGACGCGGATGTTCGGCCGTGTGTTGATTCCGCCGCTTTGAATCCGCTTGACGTACTGGGGCAGGCGAAATACGCCGTGACCGTCCGCACCCCTGGCATCGGCCTCGGTAATGAGCTCGGCGACGCGATGTGCGTCCTCCTCGGGAAGGCCCACCGACTCGAGCACGCGGGCGATGAAGGCGGTCAGTTCGGATATCGGGATGGTCTCGTTCACGCGGCCAGCGAGGTCTCCGAGCGGTCGATCACGGCGAGCCCGAGGTTCTTCAACAGATGATACAGCGTGTCGATTTCCACCTGCCGCGGCCGCGGCATCGGAGGACGCATGAACGGATTGGGAATCAGGCCTCGCAGCCAGGCGGCGGTCTTGTAGCGGACGTGCAGCCGCCCCATGTCGGCCACGTATTCGTGGAGCTGCACCAGCCCTCCGTTCCAGATCTTGCAGGCCGCCTCCAGATCGCGCCGCTTCCAGGCCTCCAGGTGATCGAGCATCGGCTCCAGAGCGAAGTTCCAAAAACCGCTCAGGGTTCCATCGAACAGTCCCGTCGCGTTGTATTCGTGGAAGCGCGACGCCAGCGCTCCCATCACCGCGACGTGCCGGTCGAGCGATCTCAGCCCATTGGCGATGATGCGGAACCCATCATAGCCGTAGGTCATTTTCCAGCCCACGATATTGGGGATCTCGCGGCAGAGCTGCAGTGTGGGTGCCAGCGGCAGTCCCGGCGAGAAAGGCGGGCGAGACCCTGACACTGGATGCGTGATGATGGGCAGGTTCACGGCGCGGTCCTGCGCTTTGATCTGGTCGGCCCAGATTTCCGGGTAGGTGTCGGCGTCCCAGCAATAGGTGACATCCTGCGCGCCGCCGGGCGGCGTGACGAAGATTCCATCGGTGCCGAGCGCCTTGACGTCGCGCGCGGTCGCGACCGTCTCCTCGGTGGTGAGCGCCCACGTCCCCGCGATCAGCGGAACCTTTCCGTGGGCTTCTTCCATGGCGATCTCCAGCACGCGCCGCTTCTCCTCGCGCGTCAGGTAGAAAATCTCTCCGGCTTCCGGATTGATGCACAGCCCGCCGATCTGCACGAAGCGCGGGTTTCGCACGAAGTACTGAATAAAGCGGCGGTAGGCCGCCTCATCGATCTTGAATCCTTCCGTCATCGGAAGCAGAATGGCGGCGTAACACCTGTCTCCTACGGCTCGCATGGGGGTCTCCTGATAAACTGTACATTGATCACCTTAACAAATCCCAGGCGACATGACTGAAAACCGGCGGGCAGCACTGGTTACCGGCGCGTCTACAGGTATCGGACGCGCGGCCGCGGTGGCGCTGGCCGCAGCCGGCTTCGACGTTGCGATCAACTACAGCCGCAGCCAGGAAGCCGCTTGCGAGACTGCGAGGCAGGCTCAGGCCAAGGGAGCGAAGACGTTGCTGTTTCAGTGCGACGTCAGCGACGACCGGGGAGTGCGCGAAATGCTCGCGGCGGTTGAGCGGGAATTCGGACGTCTCGACGCGCTGGTGAATAACGCCGGCACGACCACCAACGTCAAACCCAACGACCTGGAGGGACTGAGCATCGAGGAGTGGGATCGCGTGTTCGCGGTCAACGTCCGGGGAGTTTTTCAGGTGACGCGCGCGGCCGTGCCGATGCTCAAAGCCGCACACGGCAGCATCGTCAACACGGCGAGCATCGTGGGATTGCGTCCGGGTCTGCAACCTCTGCCCTATGCGGCGAGCAAGGCAGCCGTCGTGAACCTGACCAAACTCCTGGCCCTGAATCTTGCGCCGGAGATTCGCGTGAACGCGGTTGCGCCGGGATGGATGGAAGGCGATTGGATGGAGCGGATGCTGAAGGACCGGTATGAGGACCTGATGGCTCGCCGCGCCAAGAGCACACCGCTGCGGCGCGTAGCGACCGCCGAGGACGTGGCCGAGGTGATCGTCAATTTGATCACCAGTAATCGCTTCGTGAACGGCGAGATCGTGGTGATCGACGGAGGCTATTCGGCCACCACCTGAGGAGAGAGATGCTCGAGGGAGTCGTTCCATTTCCGCCGGAGTTTGCCCGCCGTTATCGGGAGCGCGGCTACTGGGCCGACAAATCGCTGGCCGAAGAGTTTGACGTTGTGTTCAGGCGCTACGCGGATCGCGTCGTGCTGCTTGATCGCGACCGTTCCATCACCTACGCCGAGTTGGACCGCATGTCCAGCAACCTCGCTCTGAATCTTCTCGGCCTCGGCCTGAAGCCTTTGGACAGGGTGGTGGTGCAGCTCCCGAACGTGGCCGAGTTCGTGATCCTCTATTTCGCGCTGCAAAAGATCGGGTGCATTCCGATCGCCGCGCTGGCCTCCCATCGCTACGCGGAGATCAGCCAGTTCGTGGAGCTCTCGGGTGCGACGGCGTGCGTGATCCCCGGCCCGCACCGCGACTTCGATTACGCGCCGATGATCGAGCGCGTTCGCCGGGGGAGTCCGACGTTGAAGCACGCCATAGGGTTCGGGTTTCTGCAAGAACTGATTTCCACGCCGGCCCGACGGCCCGCCTCGGCGCTCTCGGAAGTTCATATCGATCCCACCGATCCGGCGGTGTTTCAACTGTCCGGCGGGACCACAGGCATTCCCAAGCTCATTCCGCGCACACACAACGACTACGCCTATAACTCCAAGGCCGCAGCGGCCGTCTGCGCCATTCGTGACGATTCGGTGCTGCTGATCGTGCTGCCCATCGCGCACAATCTTCCGCTGGCATGCCCGGGCATTCAGGGCTTCATGTTCCATGGCGCGAAAATCGTGGTCAGCACCAGCACCCGGCCCGACGATATGTGCGCCTTGATCGAGAAGCACCGGGTCACTCATGTGAAAGTGGTCCCGGCGCTGCTGATCCGGTTGTTGAACGACCCGGCCGTCAAGAAGTACGACCTGTCTTCGCTCAAGATGATACAGAGCGGCGGCCAGAGGATGCAGCCGGAGCTACGGCTGCTGTCGAGGAAGACGATCCCAGGCGCATTCGTCCAGGAGAACTTCGGCATGAGCGAAGGGCTCATCATGTTCGTACGGCTCGACGACCCGGAGGACGTGAAACTGGAGACGGTCGGCTGGCCTGTGTCTCCGGACGATGAGGTGAAGCTCCTCGATGAGCATGAGAACGAGGTGCCGCGCGGTGAGGTGGGCGAGCTGTGCTGCCGTGGTCCGTATACGTTACGTGGCTACTACGGAGTGCCCGAATACAACGTTCGTGTGTTTACCGCCGACGGCTTTTACAAATCGGGGGACCTGCTCCGGCAGCATCCTTCCGGGAGCTTTGTTGTCGAAGGCCGGAAGAAGGACCTGATCAATCGCGGCGGGGAAAAGATCAGCGCCGAAGAGGTGGAGAATCTGATTCTGTCGCATCCATCCGTCAAGAACGTCGCCTGCATTCCCGTTCCCGACCCCTTCCTGGGCGAGCGGATGTGCGCGTGCGTGATGTTGCGCGACGGCGCCCGCCTGGATTTCGAGGAGCTCAAGACTTTCTTGATGGCCCGGGAAATCGCGAAGTTCAAAATTCCGGAGCGCCTCGAAATTCTTCCTGATTTTCCGTTGTCGACATTTGGTAAGGTTTCAAAGACCGCCCTTGCCGAAATGGTGACACATGAGAATCATTGATCTTCATTGTTACCCCAACACCCGGGAGTGGATCGCCTGCCAGCAGCCGTACGTCGACGCATTGGCCAAATACTGGAACCGGCCATGGACGCCGAAGACGGAAGACGAGGTGGTCCAGGAATTCACGGATGCGGGCGTCGAAGCCGTCCTGGTGGCGCTTGATCTCGAAACGACGATCGGAACGCCGCCATGTTCGAACGATTTCGTTTCCGCGATGCAGAAGCGCCACCCGGATCGCATCATTCATTCCTGGGCCGCAGTCGATCCTTTCAAGGGAGAGATTGCCATCTGCGAGGCCAGGCGCGCCATCCGGGAACTCGGGATGCTGGGATTTCACTTCCACCCGATCATGGGGCATTATTCCGTCAATGACCGGGACCTGCATCCGCTTTTTGAGGCGATCGACGAACTGAAAGCGCCGGTGATGATCGACGCCGGCACCACCGGCATGGGCGCCGGTATGCCCGGCGGCATGGGCGCCAAACTCCGTCACGCGCATCCGTCGGCGATCGATGGGCTGGCGGCCGACTTCCCGAACCTGACCATCGTCGCCGCGCATCCGGGCTGGCCCTGGGTGGATGAGATGACCGCGGTCGCGCTGCACAAGGGCAACGTTTTTTGGGAGCTCTCCGGCTGGGCTCCGAAATATTTTCCGCCGCAGTTGAAAACCGACATTCGGGGACGTCTGAAGGACAAGATCATGTTCGGCAGCGATTATCCGAGCATTCCTTACGACCGCCTGCTGCGCGAGTGGCGCGAGCTCGGCTACGCGGACGACATCTATGAGCGCATCTTTCACCGCAACGCCGAAAGGGTGCTCGGTCTATGACGCCGGTGCAGGATCGCGAGCGGCCGGCCATGCTGGTGGCGCGCATCGAGCGCCTGCGGGTCTCGCCATGGCACATCAAAGCGTGCCTGGCGATGGGCGCGGCGACATTCTTCGACGCGTTCGACGTTCTGGCGATCGCGTATGTGCTGCCCGTGCTGGTCGGGTTGTGGAAGCTGCGGCCCCAGGAAATCGGTTTTCTGATTTCGGCGGGTTTCGCCGGACAGATCGTGGGAGCGCTGTTCTTCGGCTGGCTCGCGGAGCGGATTGGAAGAATTCGTTCGGCAACTTACGCCATGGCGCTTTTTTCCGTGATGAGCCTTCTGGCGGCGCTGGCGTGGAATCTGAACTCGCTGCTCGCGTTTCGAACGATTCAGGGCCTCGGACTGGGCGGAGAAGTCCCGATTGCGGCCGCCTATATCAACGAAATTTCCCGTGCGAAAGGACGAGGCCGATTTTTCCTGTTGTACGAGCTGATCTTCCCGCTGGGTCTGGTGGGGGCCTCGATTCTCGGATTCTGGTTCGTGCCAAGGCTCGGCTGGCAGTCGATGTTCGTGATTGGAGGATTGCCCGCGCTGCTGGCGCTGTTCTTGCAGAGGATTCTACCGGAGTCGCCACGCTGGCTGGTTTCGAAAGGCCGGCTGGACGAAGCCGAACGCGTCATCGAAAAGATTGAGCGTGCCGCAGGCCCTCTGCGGCCGATCGAGGCCGTCCCGCCGTTGCCGCAAACAACGGAGAGAACCCAGTGGTCGGAGTTGTTTCGCGGCATCTATGGGCGGCGCACGCTGGTGGTTTGGGGCCTGTGGATCTGCGCTTACTTCGTTACCTACGGGATCAACACGTGGCTCCCCACCATTTACAGAACCGTGTATAAGCTGAGCGTTTCCGATGCACTGTGGAACGGAGTGATCACCAACATCGCGGGCGTGGCGGGCGCACTCGTGTGCGCGCTGGCAGTGGACCGGTTTGGGCGCAAGCCGTGGTTCATCGCGGCGTTTCTGCTGGCGTGCGCGCCGCTGTTCGTTTTGTGGCGCCTGGGGGCGAAAACGCCGGTCCAGGTGATCGTTCTGGCGTCCATCAGCTTCATGTTCATCACGGCCAACGCCATGCTGGTCTACCTGTACACTCCGGAAATCTACCCCACACGTCTGCGCAGCCTGGGGACCGGGGCGGCAAGCGCCTGGCTGAGGGTCGCGGCGGCTGCTGGCCCCGCTGTCGTAGGTCCGATCCTGGCCACTTCCGGTGTCCCTGGAGTGTTCCTGCTGTTTGGATTTATCGCGCTGGCGGGAGCGGCGGTGGCACTGGGCGTAACCGAAACGCGGGAGCGTCCGCTGGAAGAGATTTCACCCTAAGTCTTGAACTTGGGCAGAATCCGCAGCGCGTTCTCCCGATCGATGGCGCGAAGTTCGTCCGCCGTGAGGCCGCAGGTCTGCAACCCTTCGGCGATGCGCGCGGCGCTGCCAAACGGAAAATCGGTCCCGAACACGATCTGCGAGGTCCCCACCAGTTTCTTAAGCGCGTCGATTTGAATCGGGTTATTCGACCCCGCCACGTCGTAGTAGAAACGCCGCAACTGCCCGAGCCGCGAGTTCGGCTCCGCCTGCTTGGCAAGATTGGCCGCACTGGCCTGCTGGCCCAGAAACCGCCCGGGCAGCGCCAGGATCGTGCCGCCGCCATGCGAATAGATGAACTTGATGTCCGGGCATTCGGCCGCCCTGCCGCTTTCGATCATGCTGATGATGGTGCGCGCGGTGTCGGTGTTGTACTCGACGGTGATGTCGCTCACGCCCGGAATCAGGCTCTGGCAGCAGTCCGGCACCTGGGCATGCGTGTACACGATGGCCTTGCGACGGTTGAGCTCGCGGAACACCTCGGCGAACGCGGGATCGCCGTGCCACCGGTTGCTGTAGCTGCTCAACAGGCCGACGCCGTCGCACTTGAGCGTGTCGAAAGCGTACTCGATTTCTTTGAGGCAGGCATTGGCATTGGGGAAGGGCAGAGCGGCGAATAATCCGAAGCGGCTCTTGTAATCGGAGACAAGTCTCGCACCGTACTCGTTTAGCTCGCGCGCCCATTTGATCGTCTCTGCGTCCACGCCGAACCAGATTCCCGGCGTGGTGACCGAGAGCATGGAGACCGCCACGCCGCCCCTGTCCATATCCTCGATTGCCTTGGCGGGCGTATACGGCTGCCAGGTCTGGTAGCCCGACATCTTCTTGACGTTGGTCAGCGCAACCCAAGCCGGATTGCCGAAGTGGTGGTGGACGTCGATGCGGCGCGGGCTGGCGGGCGCCTGAGCAAGTGCACTCGCCCCCAGGGCCGCGAGGCTGGCGAGAAGTTCTCTGCGTGAGGGGTGCGCGTCCACGTGTTACGTCCTGAATCGCGGCAGCAGCCTCAGGGCATTTTCGCGATCGATTCCCCGGAGCTCCTTGGGCGTGAATACGCCGCACTCCTTCAGTCCTTTCACGTGCTCGTCGGCGGTGCGGTAGGGGAAGTCCGTCCCGAACACGATCTGCGAAACCGGGACGACCTTCTTGAGCGCCGACATCGCCGCGGGATTGGAAGTCTGCGCGGTATCGTAGTAGAACTTCTTGGCCACGCCGACGAACCCTTCCGGGAACTGCGCCGCGAGTTGGGGTGCCTTCGCCATGTTGACGAAGCGCTCGATCAGAAACGGCATGCTGCCGCCGGCGTGCGAGAAAATTATGTGCACGTCCGGGTAGCGCGCGGCGGCGCCGCTGAACACCATGCGCGCGATGGCCCGCGTGGTGTCGGTTCCCCACTCGATCGCGCCATCGCCGATATTCGGAACCAGGTTCCGGCAGCAGTTGGCCGAGATCGGGTGAGTGTAGACCAGCGCCTTGCGCCGGTTGAGCTCCTCGAACACCGGCGCGAAAGCCGGATCGCCGAGCCACTTGTCGCCATAGCTGGTGAACATGACGATGCCGTCGGCTTTGAGCGTATCCATGCCGTACTCGATCTCACGGAGGGTCCCCTCGATATCCGGCATCGGCAGATTGACGAACATCCCGAAGCGGGCGGGGTGATCCGAGGCCAGCTTGGCGGCGTAGTCGTTCGATCCGCGGGCGACACGGCGCGCGGCCGTGGCGTCGCCGAACCACACGCCCGGAGGCGAGATCGAGGTGATCGAGGTGGCCACGCCGGCCTTGTCCATGTCCTCGATCGCCTTGGCGGGAGTCCACTCCTGGATTCCCCGCGCGACCACTTTGGGACCGAGGTCGGCGATGTAGCTCGGCGGCCCCAGGTGGTTGTGAACGTCGATCCGATGCGGGGCCGCGGCTTTGGTCTGGGCGGCTGATCCGTCCCGGGAAAGCAGAGCGCCCGCCCCCAGGGCGGCGAGTCCCGCGAGAAATGTCCGCCGCGGCGGGCCACCCGGTTTATCCGGAGTCTGCATTTTTCGCTCCTATTTTCCGCGTGGCGGAATGGTCCACAGGAAAAACTTGTGACTGAGGAAATTCGAGTCGGTGTCGTCGCTGGCGATGGTCTGCTCCTTCTCCGGCGTCCAATCGCCCATGTCGAAGGTGTTGGATACGACGCGAGTGCCGGGTTTCAGGTCCTCAAGCAGCTTCGGACGAAGTTTCAGATTGACGCTGGATAGCAGAAACAGCGTCACGACGCTGGCCTCGCGAATGTCGGCCTTAAACAGATCGTTCTCTTCGAAGCGGACCAGGTTCTCCACGCCGGCCTTCCTGGCGTTTTCTCTGGCCTCCTTGATGCGGACAGGGTTAATGTCGATACCCACTCCCCGGGCGCCGTAGGTTTTGGCGGCGGTGATGACAATCCGGCCGTCGCCACAGCCGAGGTCGTAGACCACGTCGGATTTTTTCACATCGGCGAGTTTCAGCATGACCTGCACCGCTTCATCGGTGGTGGGCACGTAGGGCACGTCGGGCGTGCGCTGCTGGGCCGCAGCGATCGAAACGTAGAGAATCGCGGCCACGAGGCCGGAACAAGCGAGCCATTTTCGAAGTCTCATCGTTCACCTCCGGTCTTTGAGGTTATCGCAACCGCACCGGGAATGGCAATTTGTGCATCCTCGAGGCGGCCGTTGCCGTCCTATGGGTATGCGAATCTTTGCCGCTTCGCTGATGTTGACGCTCTCTTGCGCCGCGCAGGACCAGGTCATCGATACGCAAAAGAGCACAATTACGGTTCACGCCGGCAGGGCAGGACTGTTCTCGGTCGCCGGCCACGACCATTGGATCAGTGCTCCCATCACGGCCGGCGAGTTCAACGACAAGGAAGACCCGCACGTGAGGTTCACCGTGGACGCTCGTGGCATGACCGTGAAGCCCGATGCGAAGGTCAGTCCGAAAGACCAGGCGGAGATCCAGGACACGATGCAGCGCCAGGTCCTCGAGAGCGAAAAGTACCCGGTGATTCAGTTTCGGTCTTCGAGCGCCAAGAGAGTGGCTGAAGGAATTTGGAAGATCGGGGGGACGCTCACATTACATGGCGTCGACAAACCAGTCAGCGTTGACGTCAAGCGGGCTGGTGACGCCTGGACCGGCAATTCACGCATCAAGCAAACAGACTTCGGCATTCAGCCGGTGAGCGTCGCGGGCGGCGTGGTGAAAGTGAAGAATGAGCTGGAGATCACTTTCGAGATCTACCCGGCTTCGAGCGCATCGACCGCGGCGTCGAGGTCCGAGTATTCCAATGCCTCGACCCGGCTCCCCTCGAGCAGCGCGGCAAGGCCAGCCTGCTGCCCGGCGGCAACTTCCGGATCCCACCAGTAGAACACCCGCTCGCACCAGGCGCGGAGTTCCGCCTTGTCCATGGGCGACAGGCGGGCAGGAGCGCCGGGATTGCGCTGGAGGAACACAACGCGGCTGACAGCGACGGACGGAGCCGCAATGACAGAGGCAAGCTCGCTCGTCCAGATCTCGACCGACAGCTTTCCGTTTCCGCGCATCGTGGGCGAGTAGACGCTCAGTTCGGGAAACCAGCGCGAGGCGTCCGGGCGGAGCCGGATCCGGTGGGCATTGCCGATGACCATCCTCTGAGACGCGCCGCCGCGCACCAGGTAGCTGGCGTCATCGGTCACGTACGTCCATCCGCGTCGCGCACACGCGTAGGCGAGAGAACTCTTGCCCGAACCCGAATCGCCGCACAACAGCACTCCTTCGCCGCGGCGAGCGACGCAGGCGGCGTGAATCGGCGTCAAGTACAACGACTCGATCATGTGGTAGGCCACACCGTCGAGAAAATGGTAACGGAGATACGCCGCGTCTTTGGCCGCACGCGAGGTGAGCCAAACGGTCGCGATGCGGGCGCGTGTATCGCCGAGCGCGAGGTTCCTCGAGTCCGCTACGTAGGCGAAGAGGTGGCGATGAGCGTGAAATTCCGACGGAGGGGGCACCGCGCCGCCGGCCTCGGAGACTTCGAGGCGCAGCGTCACAGCAGGGACGTCGAACGCCTGCTTCCAGACGCTCCACTCCGCCGACGCAGCCTCAATCACGGCGCGGGCGTTCGTCGAGACGTAGAGAGGAAAGCCCAGCGGATAATACGTTTGCTCGAAAGGGAGGGAGTCCAAGGCGAGTTGTAACAATTATTTTATCATTTGTATCCAAACGGGCACGAAGCTGGAGATATACTGGGCCCGTGGTGCGAACGCGCTCGAAGAAAGTGGTGTTCTTTTTCCCGGCGTTCTCAAGCACCGAAGCGACGGCGCCGCTCGGCATCCTGGCCGTCGCAACGCCGCTGTTGAACGCCGGTTATCAGGTGTGCCTGATCGATTCCACGATCACGCCGAATTTCAGGAAGCGCGTCCTGGAAGAGCTCGACGACGCGTTGTGCCTGGCCGTCTCGCTGGTCACCGGGCCGATGATTCGCGAGGTGGTGGAGATCGCGCGCGAAACCAAGCGGCTGTATCCCAGTCTTCCGGTGGTGCTGGGCGGATGGCACCCCTCGCTTTTGCCGGACCAGACGCTGGCGGCTGCCTACGTCGATGTGGTGGTGATCGGGCAGGGCGAGGAGGCGCTGCTCGAAGTGGTGCGGCGCATCGAGGCCCGCGAGTCGCTGGCCGGAATCGACGGCGCAGGATACAAGGAAGACGGCCGGATCATTTTCAACAAGCCGCGCGCGCTCAAGCCGCTTACCGAGATGCCGCCCAAGGCGTATCATCTTGCGGATTTCGATGCCTACGAGCGCGTTTGCGGACGCCGCTGGGCCAACTACGCTACCAGCCTGGCGTGTCCGTACAACTGCGGATATTGCACCAACGCCGGCGTCTACGGGCGCAAGTGGAACGGGCTTCCGCCCGAGCAGGTGGCCGAGGAATCGACCGATCTGGCCACGCGGTACCGCCTGAGCCTGCTGTGGTTCATCGACGACAACTTCATGGTGGACCGCGAGCGCACGATGGGGATCGCGGAGGAGTTGATCCGCCGGAACGCGAAGTTCGAGTGGAGCATCCAGGCCACCACCAACCTGGTGATCCGTCATTCGGTGGACGAGCTGAAGCTGCTGCGGCGCGCGGGACTGACGCAGATCTCCATGGGCGCCGACGCCGGAACGCCGAGAGTGATGCACCTGATGAACAAGGATTTCCAGAAGCTGGAGACCATCCATCAGGCGGCGGAACGCATCGCGGCGGCGGGCATCCGGCCGTCGTTCAACATTATCTTCGGATATCCCGGCGAGACGGAAATAGAGCGCCGCGGTTCCATCGCTCTGGTGATGGACATCTGCCGCAAGTACCCGGGCGCTGAATTCTGGACGAATATCTTCACTCCGTATCCGGGATCGCCCGTCATGGAGCACGCCTTCGAGTTGGGAATCGAGGTGCCCAAGACGCTGGAAGGCTGGTCCGATTATTTCCCGCGCTACACCGTGCTACCGTGGCTGAAGGGAAGGGAGCACCGCGAGGTGCAAACCATGCGCGAGTACATGCGGCTGGCATTCAACCGTGTTCCCGTGGCGCGATGGGAGCGCAGCCGGCTGAACCGCATGGTGCATGAGCTGATGAGCGTTCCCGCGCGCTGGCGTCTGGACCACAACTTCTACCGGTTCCCGGCGGAGCTGTGGGTGAAGGATCTGGTGAACCAGGTGATTGCTCCACCCAAGCCCAAAGTGGACGCCAAGCGGCTTTCTTCCGAACCGGTGACGTGCTGAGGAGAGAGCCGTGGCCGACGTCCTGCTGACGCATTCGAATCACCTCTACTCGGACCGGAAACAGGCGCGAAAGATGCAGCCGTATCCACCGCTGCAAACGCTGATCGCGGCAGCGCAGTTGCGCGAGGCCGGTTTCTCGGTGGCGTTGTTCGATCCCGCCCTGCTTTCGACGCCGCTCGAAGATTTTCGCGCCGCGCTCCGGACGCACCGGCCGCGGCTGGTGGCCGTGGTCGAAGATAATTTCAACTTCCTCACCAAGATGTGCCTGATGCGGAACCGGGAGCTGGCTTTCGGGATGTGTGCCGCCGCCGACGAGGCGGGCGTGCCGGCGGTGGCCAACGGTTCGGATGCGACGGATCGCGCCGCCGAGTATCTCCGTGCCGGCTTCGCGATGGTGCTGCCGGGCGAAGTGGAGCCGGCGCTCGAGGAGGTCGTCCGCCGCCTGCTCGGAGGAGAGCGAGTCGAGACAATTGCGGCTCCGCGCGGATCGGTCGCGGATCTGGATGCGCTGCCCGACGCCGCCTGGGATCTGGTGGACATGGACGCCTACCGCGTGCGGTGGCAGCAGGCTCATGGATATTTTTCGCTGAACCTGGTCTCCAGCCGCGGCTGCCCCTTCCGCTGCAACTGGTGTGCGAAGCCGGTCTTCGGATCCACGTATCGATTCCGCTCGCCGGAGCGCGTGGCGGCCGACATGCTGCGGCTGAAGCGCGATTACGGCGCGGATCATTTGTGGTTTGCCGACGACATTTTCGCGCTGTCGGGCCAGTGGACGCTGGCGTTCGCGGAAGCCGTGGACCGCGCCGGCGCCGCAGTGCCGTTCAAGATGCAGTCGCGCTGCGACCTGATGACGCGAGACACAGTCGGGGCGCTTCGGCTCGCGGGCTGCACCGAAGTCTGGATGGGCGCCGAATCGGGCTCGCAAAAGATTCTGGACGCGATGGAGAAGGGCACGCGCGTGGAACACGTCTACCAGGCGCGCGAGAATCTCCGGCGGCACGGGATCCGCGCTTGTCTGTTTCTGCAATTCGGTTATCCGGGCGAAACCTGGGAGGATATCCAGCAAACCATCGACATGGTGCGCAAGGCGCAACCGGACGACATCGGCGTTTCCGTGGCGTATCCTCTGCCCGGCACCCGTTTCCACGATCGCGTCGCCGCCGAGCTTTCCGAAAAAGAGAACTGGTCCGATTCCGACGACCTGGCGATGATGTTTCGCGGCGCCTACTCCACCGAGTTCTACCGCGAACTGGCCGCCGCATTGCATGCGGAGGTTCGCGGAGACGAGCCGCAATGGGACAGCGTCCGGGAACTGAACCGTGACCGTGAGGGAGCGGACAGGACAGTATGGACCTCCTGCTGACGCACGGCTATTTTCTGGCCGAAGATCCGAAGGAGCGCGAAATCATGAGGCCCTACGCGCCTCTGGGTCTGCTGTATCTTTCGTCGTACTTGCGCGCCCGTGGCTTCGGCGTGGAGATCTACGATTCGACGTTCGGCTCGCGTGCGGAGTTGTTTCGATTGCTCGAGAGCGGGCGTCCGGCCGTGGTGGGGATTTACGGGAACCTGATGACGCGGGCAAATGTGCTGGCCATTGCGCGAGCGGCGCGGGAATGCGGATGCCGCGTGGTCCTGGGAGGGCCTGAGCCGGCCAACTATCCGGACGAGTATCTGGGGGCGGGCGCGGATGCGATTGTCTCCGGCGAGGGAGAAATCCCGCTCGAAGCGCTCTTGCGGGCGTTCGTCGCCCGCGAGGATCTGGCGCACGTTCCGGGAATCCAGTATCGCGCGGGCGATGGCTCGGTAGCGCGCACGGAGCCCGCTCCACTGATTCCCGATCTCGACGCTCAGCCGTGGCCCGACCGCGAGCGCATCGACATGGAGAGGTATCTTTCCGCGTGGAGGGCGCGCCACGGCCGCGGATCGGTATCGGTGATCACGGCGCGCGGGTGTCCCTATCATTGCCGCTGGTGCAGCCACTCGACCTACGGGAAAACGCACCGGCGACGGTCGCCCGCCGGAGTGGCCGAAGAAGTCGCCTGGATCGCCGAACGCTACCAGCCGGAAATGTTGTGGATGGCCGACGACGTTTTCACGATCCATCCGGGTTGGATCGTGAGCTATGTGTCGGAGATGCGCCGCCGGGGTCTGCGAATTCCCTTCGAGTGCATCACACGCGCCGACCGCATGAGCGAACGCATGGCGGAAGCGCTCGCCTCGCTCGGATGCTTTCGTGTGTGGATCGGCTCGGAGAGTGGATCGCAGAGGATTCTCGACGCCATGGAACGGGGAGTGCGCGTCGAGCAGGTCCGTACGGCGGTGCGTCTGCTGCGCGAGCATGGCATCGAGACCGGCATGTTCCTGATGTGGGGCTACGAGGGCGAGGATCTCTCCGACATCGAAGCCACCGTCGAGCATGTGAAAGAGTGCCGTCCGGATGTGTTCCTGACCACGGTGTCCTACCCGATCAAAGGCACGCCCTACCACGACGAGGTCAACGGCCGGCTGGTGCGCATCGGCGATTGGGCGGCGACCACCGATCGCGACATTCGGATTCGAGGACGCCATTCGCGCCGCTTCTATCAGTTCGCCGATCAGCTTCTGAAGAGTGAGGCCGCCGGGCGAGCGGCGGAAGCGGACGCGGCGCGGCGCGGGCTGCAGGAAGCCTTCGCGGAGGTGGAGGCGTGATGCTCGCGGCCGAGCGCAACCGGTTCCTGGAGGACTATCTCCGCATCCGGCAGGCGGAAGGGCGCGGCTCGGACGACCCGGCGTATTACTTCGAGCTGCCGCACGAGCCTGTCCGCCGGCGCACGTATCGATACTTCGAACGGCGCATTCTTCCAGCGCTTGAACGCGGTTGCCCGCTCGATGTGCTGGATCTGGGGGCCGGGACCGGATGGCTGTCCTACCGGCTGGCGCTGCGCGAACATCGTCCGGTGGCCGTCGACATCCTAACCGATGCTCGCGACGGGCTGGGTGCAGCGCGGCATTTCTTCGCCAAGCTCGGCCGCGTATTTCCGCTCATCGATGCGGAATTCGATCAGCTTCCTTTCTCTTCGGATCGCTTCGACGCTGTGCTCTACAACGCGTCGTTGCACTATTCGTCCGACTACCGCCGGACGCTCACCGAGGCGCGGCGCTGCCTGCGGCCCGGCGGCCGGATTATCATCCTCGATTCACCGGTGTACCGGCTTCGCGAGCACGGAGAGAGGATGCGCGCCGAACGGCACGAGCAGTTCCTTGCCGCGCACGGCACCGCGTCGGATCACATCGCCAGCATCGAGTACCTCGACCTGGTGGCCATTGCGGCGCTGGCTCGCGAGATTGGCATCGAGTGGACGATCCACAAGCCTTGGTATGGTCTCGGTTGGCACTTGCGCCCGTGGAAAGCGCGACTCAAGAGCGCCCGGCCGCCTTCGCGCTTCTGGATTCTCGAAGGAACGCTCGCATGATCCTGTTCTTCAATCCGCGGGCGACGCGGCCGAAGAACCGGCGCTATCCGCTCTCGATCCTGGCGCTGGCGGCGATGATCGAAGGCAAGGAAGATTACGCGATCGTCGACGGGAACCTCGAGGCGGATCCGCAGGCCGCGATCGATCGCATCATGCGCGAGCATCCGGCGCGAGTCCTGGCGGTGACGGTGATGCCCGGCCCTCAGATGGCGGCGGCGATTCCGGTGTGCCGCTGGTTCAAGGAAACATATCCGTCCGCGCGCGTGGTGTGGGGAGGATATTTTCCATCGCTCTACGCCGACACGTCGCTCAACACGCGTTATGTGGATTTTGTGGTAAGGGGCCAGGGCGAAGAGACGTTTGTCGAACTGCTGGCGGCCCTCGAGGGCGGCCGGAATTTCGCCGCGATTCGAGGTCTGTCCTACCGCGACGCCTTCGGACTGCGCGTGCACAACCCGGAACGTCCGCTGCGCTCCCCGGGCGATTTTCCGGTGATGCCGTATCATCGGCTCGATCCCGCGAAGTACCTGCTGCCGACCTATCTCGGCTCCCGCACGGTCGTCCATCAGGCGAGCATCGGCTGCCCCTACCAGTGCAACTTCTGCGGCGTGGTGGGATTCTCGGGGTCGAGGGAAAAAATGGAACCGCCGGAGCGCACCGCGGCGATCCTGGGGCAGCTTCAGCGCGAGTACGGCGCCAACGCCGTGCAATTCTACGACAACAATTTTTTCCTGCGTGAGGATCATGCGCGTGAACTCGCCGAACGGCTGGAGCCGCTCCAGATGCGCTGGTGGTGCGAGGCGCGGGTGGACGCCGTGCTTCGCTATTCCGACGATACGCTGCGCAAGATCCGCCGGGCCGGCTGCGTGATGATTTTCTTCGGCGTCGAATCGGGCTCCAACCGCAAGCTCAAAGAGATGAAGAAGGAGATCACGGCCGAGCAATCGCTCGAGCTGGCCCTGCGTATCCGCCGGTTCGACATTGTGCCCGAGTTCTCGCTGGTTTTCGGCGATCCCGGCGATTCCGAGGCGGACTTCCAGGAGACAGTCGAGTTCGCCCGCCGCGTGAAGCGAATCAATCCGGATGTCGAGATCGTGGTCCAGACCTACGTGCCCGTGCCGCAGCGGCGCGGTCCGATGTACGGCGGTTTCGATACCTTCGAGTATCCGAGCACGCCTGAAGAATGGGCCACCGAGCGCTGGCACAAATTCGCGATTCGCGAGGATCCCGACCTCGCCTGGCTGCCGCCGGAGCTGCGGCGCAGAATCCACGGGTTCGAGACCGTGATGAATGCGCGCTGGCCGACAATTCAGGACTGGCGGCTGCCGCGGTGGGCTCGTCTGGCGCTGAAGGCGATGGGGAGTTGGCGCTACGCGTTCGGCGCTTTCGATAATCCCGTCGAATTGCGCTGGGCGCAGAAGCTGGTGAGGCTTCGCCAACCCAAGCTGGAGAGCCTGTGATGCTGGTGTCTCCTCGCGAGGGGTACGGGCGCTGGGCGCCGACATTCGATTCCAGCCCGAATCCCCTGGTGTCGCTCGAGGCGCGGTACCTAGCGCCCTGGCTTGAGAGTGTGCGAGGGAAGCGAGTGATCGACGTGTCTTGCGGCACGGGCCGTTGGATCGAAGCGACCGGAGGCGTGGGAGTCGATCTTTCGCCTGAGATGTTGTCGGTCGCGCGAAACAAAGCCGAAGGCCGCGTTGCGCAGGCCGACGCGCTGCGGCTGCCTTTTCGAAGCGGCGTCGCGGACGTGGTGCTGTGCACGCTCTCACTTGGCTATCTTTCGCCGGTGCGGCACGCGATGGAGGAAATGCGGCGGGTGGCGCGCCCTGGCGGCGCGGTCATCGTGACGGACATGCATCCGGAAGCGGTGCGGCGGGGCTGGACGCAATCGTTCCGCTGCGGCGAACTGGCCTTCGACATTGAGAACCACCCCTACGGTCTGGAAGATCTCGCGGCCGGCGGGCTCGCGATCGAGGAAGTTCGCGACCTGTTCTTCGGCGAACCGGAACGCGCGATTTACGAGCAGGCCGACAAGGCGGCTTTGTTCGACCATGTGCGCGGCACTCCGGCGGTCTGGATGCTCAAGTGGCGCGCGACATGACCGGAGTTGTCGAATCCCTTCCGATCCTGGTCCTGTATCCCCACAGCCGCTGCAACTGCCGCTGCGTGATGTGCGACATCTGGAAAGTGGAAACAGCCGAAGAGATCACCGCCGCCGAGCTGGAGCGGCACCTGGCCGAACTCTTGCGGCTTAGCGTGGAGTGGATCGTTTTCTCCGGCGGCGAGCCTCTCATGCACTCCGATCTGTTCCGCCTGGCGCGGATGATACGATCGCAGGGCATCCGGACGACGATGCTCAGCACGGGTCTGCTGCTCTCGCGATACGCCGGGCAGATCGTCACTTCGATCGACGACGTGATTGTGTCGCTCGATGGCCCTCCTTCGGTGCACGATGCGATCCGGCGCGTGACGGGCGCGTATAACCTGATGGCGGCCAGCGTGGGTGCGTTGCATTCGCTTCGCGAGGGCTACCCCGTGGCCGCGCGCTCCACCGTGCAGCGCGAAAACTTTCGGAATTTGCGCGAGACGGTCCGCGCCGCGCGCGAGATGTGTCTCCAGTCGATTTCGTTCCTCGCGGCGGACCTGACGTCGGAGGCGTTCAACCGTCCCGGCGGCTGGTCTCCGGAGCGTCAGGCTGCGGTTGCGCCGTCGATCGGCGAGTTGCCGGCCCTTGGGGCGGAGATCGAGGCGCTCATTTCGGAGGAGTGCGGGCGGGGGTTTGTGCTCGAAACGCCGGAAAAGCTTCGGCGCATCGTCCGTCACTTCCGTGCGCACCACGGACTGGAGGAGCCGGAGGCGCCGCGTTGCAATGCGCCCTGGGTTTCGGCCGTGGTCGAATCCGATGGAACGGTGCGCCCGTGCTTCTTTCACGCGCCGATCGGCAACCTGAGGTCGCAGAGCTTCGCGGAAGCGATCAATGGTCCGCGAGCCGCCGGGTTTCGCGCAAGTCTGCGCGTGGCGGAGAATCCGGTTTGCCGGAGGTGTGTGTGCTCGCTCTATCGGACCTGATGAGTGGGTTACCACGCCGGGCCTCGGGAGCGTATAATGGGCTGCATCCGCGACCGCTGAATCTGGAGGAGTGAAAATGCGCGCAGCACAAACAAGACTCGCAACGGCCATTCTGGCCGCGACCACATTTGTGGTGGCGACAGAGGCGCAAACGGGAACGTGCGTGAATGACCTGCCCAACCCGTATCAACTGGTGAATGACTGGGCGCAGATGCCGCGCGCCTGGGCGGCGACGAACAATGTTTCTGTCGACGCAAAGGACAATATTTGGGTGTTCGACCGCTGTGAGGACAAGGGCTGCCCCGGATCGAGCGTGGCGCCGATCTGGGAATTGTCATCCGACGGCAAAGTGATGAAGAATTTCGGCGCCGGCTTGTTCGTGTTCCCGCACCAGGTAGTGTCCGACAAAGATGGCAATGTCTTTGTGGCCGATGGCAACGCCAGGGACGGCAAGGGTATGCAAGTGATGAAACTTTCGCCCGACGGCAAGGTGCTGATGACGCTCGGTAAGGCGGGAGAAAAGGGCACGGGCCTGGACGTATTCGATCAGCCGACGTCGGTGGCGATCGCGCCCAACGGCAGCATCTTCGTCGCCGAGGGCCATGCGCCGACCTTCGGCAATTCGCGCATCACGCATTTCGACAAGAACGGAAAATTCATCAAGACTTTCGGCCATCTTGGTTCCGGCGAGGGCGAATTCAGGAGTCCTCATGTGATCGTATTCGATTCGCGGGGACGCCTGTTTGTCGCCGACCGCAGCAACAGCCGCGTCGACATTTTCGATCAGGACGGCAAGTTCCTCGCCGCGTGGAAACAGTTCGGCCGGCCCAGCGGCATCTGGATCGATAAGAAGGATACTCTCTACGTGTCCGATTCCGAGTCTGAAGAGGCGCCGGGCAAGGACACCAACAATCCCGGCTGCAAGCGCGGCATCCGCATCGGCAGCGCGCGGACGGGCAAGGTCGACTACTACATTCCCCCGCCGCCGGTGTCCGACCCGAAGTTTCCGCCGCCGGAAGGGGTTGCCGCCGACTCCCATGGCAACGTCTACGCGGCCGCCGTGCAGGCCAAATCCGTCTACAAGTATGTGAAGAAATAGACGAGACGCTACTCTAACGAATTCCCTAACAGGCCGGCGTCGATAAGCCGTCTGTGTAGTTCTCCATCGTGACTCACCACGATGGAAAGATTCTTCTCGGTCCGATCCAGACCGTTCAGCCACTTCAACTGGGACGTCAGCGCATCCTCGTCTTCCTTGATCCACGATGCGTCTTTGCCTTTCATCAACCGGATGTTATCCATGTGCCAGGCGCTGTCGCCCACGAACAAGTATTCAGCGCCCTTCTCGAGCGCCACATAGATCATCTGTGATCCCGGAGTATGCCCCGCCGCCTTGATCAGCACGAACCCAGGGGCAAAAGGAAAATACATCTCATAGTCGATGATCGTGTAGCGCTCCGCCATCTCCCTGGTCAGTTTGATCTCCGGCATTTGAGGACTTGTCATCAGCGTCTGCGCCTGCGTCCTGGTGAGAACCGTCTTCCGGGCAATCTCCCCCGGAAAAGCAGTCCGGATGACTCCGGCTACATGGTCGCCATGTTCATGGGTCATGACAATGGATCTGGCCCCGCGCAGCGCCCGCTCGACCCGTTGTGCCGCTTCGGTATCGTAGGGTTCCACCGCTCCGCGGCCGAAGGTCTTATGGACCTGTTCGTCCATGCCGGAGTCGATCATGATGTACCCGTCCGGATAAACGACCTGGAACACGGTACGGGCTTGCGCGCTGGGATCGGCGGGAGCGCCTTTCACCGAGAAGTTCTTGGTGCGGCGGCTTTCCGCGAATTTCAGCACGTTGATGCGCAGCGCCCGTTTGCCCGGAACCATGGCCGCCACCTGGCGGATCGTTTCCAGATTGCCGGTCTGCTGGTCCTGCTGCGCGTCCACGACGGCCATGCTGCCGGCCGCGAGCAAGACAGCCAATGAAAGAGATGAGCACTTCACGTAAGAACCATCTTAAGCCTTTGTCATCGCATGAGGTTCATGTAAAATGGTCGCGTCAGGAAGGAGATAAACATGGCCAAGCATGATGCAGCTCGCCGCGCGTTTTTGAAGCGGGCGGCCGTGGGCGCGGGAGCCGTTGCGGGCGCGGGGTTCGTGCCCGAGGCGTCCGCCCAGAATCCCGGCCAGCCGAAAGAAGCAAGCGCCCCGGGGCCGGCCCACGTGCATTCGAACGCTTCTCCGCATGGCGCGTTCTTCAACCAGGACGATGCCGCCACGGTCGCGGCGTTCACCGAGCGGCTGATGCCCGGCGCACCGGGCAAGCCGGGCGCGCGGGATGCGGGAGTGCTCAACTACATCGACCTGGCGCTCTCCGGGGCCTACGCCGATCTCCAGGATTTCTATCGGCGCGGCCTCGCTCAGCTCGATGCGTACTGCCGCAAGAACTATCAAGAGTCATTCCGAAGGCTCGACGCCGCGCGACAGGACCAGGTGATCACGGCGCTCGAGGAAGGCAAGGCCACAGGGTTCACGTGGCCGGCGGCGCAGGAGTTCTTCAACACCCTTCGCACGCATACGATGGAAGGCATGTTCGCCGACCCGATCTACGGCGGCAACAAGGACTTTGCAGGCTGGCGGCTGGTGGGCTTTCCCGGCGCGCAGGCGATCTTCACGCAGGCGGACATGCGGAGCACACAAGCGTTCACACGCGCACCCATCATCGGCCTGCAAGCAGAAGACGAAGGCCAGAAGCGGAGGGGATGAGCCATGGCAACCGAAAAGACGGATGTGGTTATCGTCGGTGTGGGCGCGGTCGGCGGGATCCTCGCGGCCGAGCTCGGCAAAGCGGGCATGAAAGTCATTGGACTGGAGCGCGGGCCGCGTCTGAGCACCGCCGACTTCAGCCCGCACGACGAATTGCGATACTTCCAGCGGCAGGAGCTGCGCCCGAACGCGAAGCGCACGCCCGTCACCTGGCGTCCGAACGCGAATGCGACTGCCCGGCCGCTCCCGGTTCTGAATTACGGCAACCAGGCGGGTGGCGGCACGGTTCACTACGGCGCGGTCTCCTGGCGTTTTCACGAGGACGACTTTCGCGCGCGGGCGCAGACGATCGAGCGCTACGGAGCCTCGGCGATCCCGCAGGATTCGTCGCTCGCCGACTGGCCGCTGACCTACCGGGATGTGGAGCCCTTCTACGATCGCGCCGAGTACGACCTGGGCGTTTCCGGCAAGGCGGGCAATCTCGAGGGACGCAAGATCGACGGCGGCAACGTATTCGAAGCGCCACGCCGCCGCGAATACCCGCTGCCGGCTTTGCTCCCGGATCAATCGGGAGTCCTGTTCGAAGCCGGGGCCCGCAAGCTCGGCTATCACCCGTTTTCGACCCCGCGGGCCATCCTCTCGCAGGCGTATCAGGGGCGTCCGGGCTGCACCTACTGCGGTTATTGCCAGGCGTTCGGGTGCCACGTCGGCGCCAAGTCGAGCATCCTGGTCACCAAGCTGCCCGAGGCGGATAAGACCGGGAACTTCAAGTTGCTCACGGGCACGATGTGCTACCGCGTGAACAGCGACAACAGCGGGCGCGCGACCGGGGTCGCCTATTACGGACCGGACGGCTCCGAGAACACGATCGAGGCGGATCTGGTGATTCTCGCTCCGTTCATCTACGACAACACCCGCCTGCTGCTCGTGTCCAGGACGGAAAAGTTCCCGAACGGTTTGGCCAACTCGAGCGGCCAGGTGGGCAAGCATCTGATGGCCCACATCACGGCGCGCGTCTTCGTTGCCTTCGACGACCGGTTCGTGAACATCTACATGGGGCCGAGCGCCCAGAAGCACAGTCTCGACGATTTCAACGCCGACAATTTCGACCACGGCGGCCTGGGCTTCATCCGCGGCGCGCAATTCTCGGTCTCACCGGCCGATCTGGAAGCCGGCCCGATCGGCACCGCCATGAGCATGAACCCTCCGCCGGGAACCCCGCGGTGGGGCGCGGCGTATCGCGACTTTCTCGCGAAAAACTTCGCGCGCTATGCTGCGGTCATCGCGCAGACCGAGAATCTGCCCTACGCCGACCAGACCATCGACCTCGATCCGGACGTGCGCGACCAGTGGGGCCTTCCGGCGCCGCGCCTGACCTACGATTGGCGGCGGGCCAACGAGACGGCGCGCGTCGAGTTCATGCAGCGGAAGTTGGAAGAGTTGGGCCGCGCGATGGGTGCGGCGCGCGTGTGGCGAGCGCCCCTAGGCCCCGGCTCCCCGGGCGCGCACCACGAGGGCGGCACGCGCATGGGCAGCGATCCCAAGACTTCCGTGGTGAACCGCTACGGACAGAGTTGGGATATCCCCAACCTGTTCATCATCGGCAGCTCGACCTTTCCCACGATGACCGGCTTCAACCCGACGCTGACGATCCAGGCGCTCGCCTACATGAGCGCCGATGCGATCGTGAAGCGGTACAAGAACCGGCCCGGTCCGCTGGTATAGGCGATTGTCATGTCGTCACATAGAGCACAAGCCGGGGCTTCTGTCCTTTGTCAGAATTCCAGGAGTCGCCAAGCCTCCTGAAAGCAAGATGCTCGAGGGTTCTCTGCATAGCCACGTTGTCAAGCCGTGTCGTGGCGAAGGTGGGCTTCCGTTCTGACTGGCTCATGGCCGCTGCCGAAAGGACAAGGGAGTACCTCTTTCCCTGATGGTCCGGGCACACGAATACGTAACCAAGCTCCAGATGGAACGTGCTCGCCGAATTCGGAACGCCAGCCTTTTGAAACACGCCGGCACGATACTGCTCAGACGGCTTCTTCAGGGCTGCGACACCGACGACTTGGCCATCCACGCGGAGGAAAACGAGAGCCTTGGCCTCCTTAACCCGGCCTTCCAGGCCTTGACTCTCCACTGCGCCACCCTTGCGAACCAAGCGACAGAATATGGCAAGTTCGGACTCGGTGCAGAGCCCTGGTTCTGCGATCAGTGGATCCACTCGCGACATATGTTGTCCGCCTAACGCCTTGTTATCCTGTCTCCTTGAAGGTCTCCCGTACGCGCTCGCTGAGATCGAGACACTGCTCAAGGACCGTGATCCCAGCCTCGAGCAAACGCGGGTTTCGAGCATCGTCATCCACCGGTCTAAGTGGGTACTTGCCACCGTGAAATAGATTGTTGCGAATTGTGCGAACTAGGCGCAAAACAAAGTTTTCGTGATGCTCGCCGTTTCCCTGTATGGTGGGTTTGAAGTCGAGATCGGTTTCCGAAGCAACCTGGGTCCCGGGCGGTTCCTTCATCAGAAACGCAACTGCGTCTCGAAAGGCTTGGTCTGGGACCCCATCAAAACGCCCCCTAAGACTGTTCGCGTAAGTGTCCCAATCCGGCTCGGCCTTTTCGCCGTTTTTCAGAAAACCAGATCGCTTCAATGAGCATTCGAAGCGCGAAAACATAAAGAAGAACCGAAGGACGAGGTCCCGATCTTTCCCGATCTAGCGCCAGAGCGTCGATGATCTTGTTTAGTTCAACCATTACTCAAACCTACCTCGCGGCGTGGCGACCCAGGCATCGCCCACCGCCCTGTCTTTCGTTCGGCGGTCGGGCGCATGCCCTCGTTAGCTCTGTTGTCTGATCACTCGCCTATACTCGTCATGAGGGCCGATCCACACCCAGATGATGTCCGCGCCATCTTCCACTCCGAGTGCGCGGTGACTGAGCCCGACTCTCACGGACCACAGTTTCCCAACCTTCTTGAAATGCAGCGAGCGGTGCGCCGGGTTCACCTTCAAGAGTTGGAAGTTCTCTCGGGCCACTTTCTGAACTGCTTCCGGTAGACGCGCAAAGTTAGTCCAGAAACGGGCGGTGGTGTGATGCATTCATAGGTCCTTGAGAGTTCCTTTGGCCTTCTGCTCACGCGCCTCGCGCACCAAGAAATCGACCCTTCCCTCCCGAGAGTCGGCTTCGATTTCCTCGTCCCACCTCTCCCAGTCCTTTTCTGCCAGCCAGCGGCAAAGCTCGGTGAACTCCTCTCCGGGAAGTCTTTCGATTTCCGCCTTTAGTTGATCTACCTTTGACATCGTGTTTCCATTTTAGGCGCACCACCGGGCCGCTTGTGCAAGCCGCTGGTTTCGTCTATGCTCATAGTTGAATTCCTTTGGAAGCTGGAGGATTAGTGGAGCGTCTGATTCGGGTGAGCCGCGCAGGGGCATTCTGCGCCTATGCGCTTTTGGGAGCGCTCTTGCTTCCGGGGCAGGCCCCGCCCGTGCGATCGATCACGCAAGGCGTGTACTCGGCTGAGCAGGCGGCTCGGGGACAACAGCTTTACAAGACCCAGTGCGGGGGATGTCACGGCAATGCCATGGAAGGCACCAATGGACCGCCGCTGGTGGGAGAGAGTTTCCTTTCGAACTGGAGCGCCCAGCCGCTGGCGAACGTCGTCGACAAGATTCAAAAGACCATGCCCTTCAACCTGCCGGGGAGCCTCTCCCGGAGCCAATCCACGGATCTGGCGGCTTACCTTCTCCAGGCGGGCAAGTTCCCGGCCGGATCAGCCGAGTTGAGCGAAGGCGCGCTCGCGCAGATCGTGTTTCCCACCGTGCGAAGCTCCGCGGCGCCCAGCGTGGCTAGCGCCGCCGGCGCCTCTCTTCCACCGCCGGAGGGAAACCTGGCCGAGTTAATGAGAGCCATCGCGTTTCCGAATTCGAACATCATCTTCAATGTTCAGCTCAAGGACCCCGGCACGCAGGTGAAGAAGCCGCCCGCCGCCGCCCCTTTCGATTATGTCGAGTGGGGAACCACGATTTATCCCGGATGGCTGGCCATCGATCAGGCCGCAGTGGCGATCACAGAAACGGCGCCGCTCCTTTTAACGCCGGGACGCCGATGCCAGAACGGCAGGCTCGCCCCGGTGGATCGCGCCGATTGGAAGCAGTACGTGAAAGATCTCGTGGAAGTAGGGAAGCTCGTCCACACTGCATCACGGGCGAGGAACTTCGAAGCGTTCATCGATATCAGCGATAAACTGAATGATGCGTGTGCGAACTGCCACAAAGTTTACCGCGACAAGGGCGGCACCGAAGGAAGCGGTGCCACCCGATGTCAGCCCCCACCAGAGGAGAAATAACATGCGCCTGACGCCCCTCATTGCGACAGCTTTAATGCTCGCTGTTTCAGGACCCGTGTTCGCCCAGGAATGGGTCGAATTTGCCAGCCGGGACGATCGCTTTACGTGCCTGTTCCCGATACAGCCGACGGTAACCCAGACCACCTACCAGTCCCAACACGAAGCCATGCTCCCGACTCGCGTCTATACGGCGACGCAAGGCAAGAGCACTTATAGGGTGACTGTCGTGGATTACAACCATGCCGAAAGGATCCTCACGGAGAAAGCCAAATCCTGCCCGGCGGGCGCCGAGCCCTGCCTGGGAGGCCCGAACGATCGGGGGCACTGGAGATCGGATATCCGCGGAGCGCTGGACTGGGAAACAGGGCAGCTCCTGAAACGGGACGCGAAGACGACCCTGTTTACATGGGCCTCGATGGACGGCGTCGAGGGACGGACCATGCAGCTTACCAACAACGCCGATCAATCCCGGACTTTCATCGGGCTTTTCATGCATGAAAACAAGCTCTACCTCACCGAAGGAACCGTCCCCAAGGGCTACCCGGAGCCGGGGTTGTTTCAGCAGTCGCTGGGATGGCTGGACGAGACTGGCATCTCGCTTCGTTATCAATCCACTTACAACAACAGCTACCCGGCTCCCGCTCGGGTCGATCGAAGGAATAACGTGGGGCAGGGCCGGATCGACGCGCCGGGAGCGGTCGTAAATCCAACTAAGCAGTAAGGAGGCAGTTATGCGATTCAAATCAATTCTTGCGTTTGTGGCGATTTGTACGGTAGCCGCCGTTTTGCCACTATGGGCGCATCACTCCCACGGCAACTACGAAGACACATTTATGGATATTGAGGGTGTGGTCAAGGAAGTGCACCTGGTGGTGCCGCATTCCTGGATCTACGTGGAAGTCAAGGACGCCAAGGGCGAGCCGCAAATCTGGGCCATGGAAGCAACCGGGCGCCCCAATCTTCAAAAATCGGGGGTCACGCCCGATTACGTCAAGCCGGGCGACACCGTAAAGGCAAGGTGCCATCACCTCCGGGATGGCTCCAACGGCTGCCTGCTGGGATTTCTGAAGGCCAAGGACGGAACCGTCAAAGATTGGGATGGCGGTGGCGCCCCTGCACCGGCTGACTTCTAGACCGACAGGCCTCAGTGTTCAGGCCGGGACCGAGACCAGCCCCCGCTCCTTCAGCCCGCTGAGCGCCAGGCCGTAGCGGCCGCGGACTCCGGTTTTCTCGAAGATGTGCTTCAGGTGAATCTTTACGGTACCGGGACGGATGCCGAGTTCCTGCGCGATCTCCTTATTCTTGAACCCCTGCTCGACCAGCTCCAGCACTTGCTGCTCGCGTGCGGTCAGCTCGCCGCGCGGATAGCGGTCCGAGCGGCTAGAGCCGCGGAACACGCAGTCTTCCATCCAGCTCCTGCCCGCGGAGACCGTTCGCAGGCAGGCCACCAGCGCCGCGGTCCCGGCCGTTTTCCGCAGAATGCCCCGTGCGCCCGCCTGAAGAAACCGCAGCGCTTCGGCTTCGGTCACCGACACGCCCCAGATCACGATCCCGGTGCGCAAGCCTGCGCCTGGTAAGTCACCCTGGAATTCCCCGGCGGCCTCGGCCAGGCGCAGCTCCGAGAGCCACTCCAGGATCACCTGAATTCCGAACGCCTTGTCCAGCACCAGGACATCCGGGTGGGCGTGCTTAATCAGGTCGAAGGCCCGGGTGAGAGAATCCGTCGCCTCCAGAAACTTCAAATCCGGACAGCTGCTCAACAGGGTGCGCATCCCCTCTGCGGTGATCGGCTGCGTGTCACAAATGCAAACCGTCTTCGCTAACGCGACGGGGCCCGGTATCTCGACAGCCCCACTGACTCCAGTAAAATTCGTCATTTCTTCCTCAGCCGGTTCCTTTCCACTCCATCTCGCAGGCTCACCACCCCGAACTAGCCCGCAGTGGTGTAAGACCTGTGTTGGGAGACTCATCGTCCGGGAATACCACTGTCTTAGTAGCCGGAAGGGGTGAGGCTTCTCATGTTATGATCGCTTCTAGCCGATTTACTGCTTTGGAACGAATCCCAATCTGGTCTGCCGGTCCCCATGCCGACTCGTGAGCCGTCAGCCGCAGCTTCCAGGCGGGCCATCGTCATCAGCCCGAACGCACAGATGCGGGACGAACTGGACCCGCACCTGACGGCTCATCTGGCAGCGGTACCTGTCAGCCATCTCCGCACCTACCCATCGCCGAAAGATCTGATGGGCGTCATAGGCGGCGGAACGGCGCACCTGGTGTTCCTCGACGTCGACTCCGACCGGGAGCAGGCCGTGCAGTTGATGAGCGAGCTGACCAGGCTGGGGCAGCAGGTGCACGTGATCGCACTGCTGTCGGGAAACGATCCGGACTACATCCTCCGGTGTCTGCGCGCCGGCGCCGCCGAGTTCCTGGTCCAGCCTTTCACCGGCGAACAGATGGAAGCCGCGCTGTCCAAACTGGCCCGCATGCACACCGCCGCCGAGAGTCAAGCCGGCGAACCGGCCCGGATGTTCGCCGTGATGCCGGCCAAGGGCGCCTGCGGAGCCACCACCATCGCCTGCACTCTGGCGTATCAGTGGAAGCGCCTGGGCGCCAAGCGGATTCTGCTGGCGGACCTGGACCCGCTGACCGGCACGCTCTCCTTCCTGCTCAAGACCAAGTCGATCTACAGCTTCATGGACGTCCTGCAGCGCTCCCACGAGCTCGATGCCGACCTGTGGAACGCCATGGTCAACCACGTCAACGGCGTGGACGTGCTGCTGGCGCCGGAGATGATGACCGACGGCCAGGACCTCCGCGATCCCTCGCCCATCCTCGACTATGCCCGCCACAACTATGACGTGATCGTGCTCGACGCCAGCGGCGTCTACGGCGAGTGGAACCTAAATCAGGCACGCCAGGCGAACGAGCTGCTGCTGGTGACTACCAACGAATTGCCGGCCCTGCAGGCAGCGCAGCGCGCGCTCTCCTACCTGGACACCAACCGCATCGGCCGCTGGAAAATCCGCCTGCTGGTGAACCGCTACCTCCGCGACGTCGGCCTGAGCCGGGAGGTGATCGGCACGGCGCTCCACACCGACGTGTTCGATATCATCCCCAGCGACTATGAAGCCGTGCAAAAGGCGCTGATCGAAGGCAAGCCGATCGCTTCGAACACCCCTTTCGGCAGGAGCATGGTGCAACTGGCCGATCGCCTCGGCGGAGCGGGCAAAACGGCCAAGAAGGGCTCGTCGCTCGGCGGATTGTTCGGCTTGTTCAGCAAGACCACCAAGTAGGCACCCCGCAACATCTGCACTCGGAGGGGCTGCCGTCTTATCCCGATTAGCTTGGCCGGAAGCTGCGGACTACGTCGAAGAGCACGCGTTCGTGCTGGGGGGCCCTGGGATCACCTTTGTAATAGGATAGTTCCGCTGCGAATAGTTTGCCGCTAAGCTCCCAGAGAATGATCACAAAGCGTGTTGGCGACTCTCCATCCCCGAACCCGGGCTGGTCGAAAGATAGTTGCAGAGCGCGCGACACGCCAGCCACCGGTGGGCCGCTGCCGTACCTCCTCTCAACGTTGTTGCCGGAGTTAGCCCGGATCAGGCGCTCCGCCCACGACGAGAGCGCGTCGGTGGCTTGTGTCTGGGGAATCGCATCGGCGACATGCATAATAATGCTCGCTCCGCCGTCGGGGAGTCTTCCTTGGGGAGGCGCCTTCTCTGCGGAAAAGTTGAAGAAGACTGGAGCGTCCCCACCCTGCCACACAAACCAGCGACGAGGAAACATAACCGAAAATCCGTTCTTCTCGCTGATGATCCTACTGGGACGGCGATCTGATTTCTGGGTTGCAACCTGAGCGCACAAAACGATCCCAGACGCCAGGCTAACACCGCAGACAAATGATGAGAGTTTGCGAGTCATAAATAATCCGAGAGTCGAGAGGCAGTAGCAGCGCGCTTCGCTGCCAGCGGGGCATTTAGCATCTCGACCACCGTCTTCATCGCGCGGAACCGCGTGACGATCTCCGGCAGGAGCTTCGGAGAAAGGGCCAGCCTGGTATCGAGCTCAACGCCGTAATACCACTGCTTCTTCTTGATCAAATCGGCGGCCGGGTGCTCCGGATCGAAGCCCTTGGGGACGCGGGTCAGAGAGCTTCCTTGCAGCTCGCCCATAAGTTTGGCCGGCGCGCGCGCGGCCTTTCGAAATTCCCGGTGATGCTCGGCGAGCCAGTTTCGGATGGCGCGCAGCGTCTCCGGGTCCGGCATATAGGACCCGCCGGCGATCTCGACGCCTTCGAGCGAGACCGCGAAGTACAGGCCCGCGCCCCCGGTCCGGTCCAGGCCCCGGCGCGGGAAGATCGCGGCGATGTGAGTCTTATACGGCGTCTTGTCGCTGCTGAAGCGCGTATCGCGGTAGATGCGATAAATCGCCTTCTTCGGATCGGTGACGTGATCCGGCGCGAACTTCAACAACTCCGCATTCACCTCCTCCACCAGGCGGATCATGGGCTCCTTGACTGTGCTCTCGAAAATTTCCTTGCGCGGCTGAAACCACTCGCGGCGATTATTGCGCTTCAGGCTGCGGAAAAACGTCAAGGCTTCGGGGGGAAAACCGGGGAACATTCGCTCGCTCCTCTATAATTGCTCTAGATGCGCTCCCGCCTCGGGGAGATTCCCAATTTACACGTATCCGAGAACGTTCCGCTGGCCCAGTGCACTCGCTTCGGCATCGGGGGACCGGCGCGCGTGCTCGCCGACGCTTCCACAGAAGCCGCGCTGGTGGAAGCTCGGCGGGTGATCCGCGAGCACGGCTGGCCGTGCGCGGTGATCGGCGGCGGAACCAACCTGGTGGCGAGCGATGAGGGATTCCCGGGCGTGGTGGTGCGCTACACCGCGCGTGAGATAGAAATCGATGGCACGATGGTCCGGGTTGAGGCAGGCGCGCCTCTTCAGGACCTGGTCGATGAAACCATCGCCTGGGGAGTGCGCGGCCTGGAAACCATGACGGGCATCCCGGGCTGGGTGGGAGGCGCGATTTACGGAAACGCCGGCGCGTACGGCCATTCGATCGACGAGCGCGTGCGGATGGTCCGGTTCTTCGATGGCCGCGAGGTGCGCGAGATCGGCAACGCCGCCTGCGAATTCCGCTATCGCGAGAGCGTCTTCAAGTCCCGCAAAGACTGGATCATCCTGGCGGCAATGCTTGAGATGGATCGCGCCGACCCCGGCGAGCTGCGCTCCATCGCTGCAGGCATTTTGAAGATCCGCAACCAGAAGTATCCGCCGTCGATGCGCTGTGCCGGCAGTATTTTCAAGAACCTCCTGCTGGCCGAGCTGCCCGAAACCGCACGCGCCCAAGTTCCCCCATCCCTGATCCGCGAGGGCAAAGTACCTTCGGCCTATTTCCTGGAGCAGGTGGGCGCAAAAGGAATGTCGAACGGCCCCATCCAGGTGGCAGACTATCACGCCAACCTGATCTACAATACGGGTGGAGGCGCCACCCAGCAAGTCCGTGATTTAATTGAGATCCTGAGACAGAGGGTCCAGGACCGGTTCGGCTTGAAGCTCGAGGAGGAAGTACAATACGTGTGATAAAAAGGGGCTGATAGAGCAACCTTATAAGAGCGACTGGTGTTTGAGTCGATAGTAAGCGCGCGATTCGGAGGATTTGAGCATGGCGATGAAGCGGACGTTTCTGATGGCGGCGGGCGCCACGCTGATGCTCACTGCCGGCTTCGTGGCCTCGCGGGCGCAGGACCCGGCTCCGCAGGATCTGCCGGCTGACCCCGCCGATCAGCAGTTGCCCGTATCCGATCCGATCTGCACGTTCTTCGGTCCGGATCGCAATAGGTTTGTCCCCACGCGGAACTCTCCGGACGGAATGCTTACGCAGCAGGTGGCCCTGCGGCTTGCCTCGGCCGATGCGGTAATGCGTGCGGCGGCGGTGGCCGGGGCGATTCCTTCCGCGCCCGGCGGCAGCCGCACCGACACGATCCAGCATCCCAGCGAAAACACCATCGACAAGTACATCTTCCCGGCGCTGGCAGCCGCCAATGTCGCGCCTGCGCCGCCCACCACCGATTTCGAGTTCATCCGCCGCGTGACGCTCGATCTCACCGGCCGGATTCCGCAGGCGGCGGACGTGGTGGCGTTCGTCAACGACCCGTCGCTCAACAAACGCGCCGCACTGGTGGATAATTTGCTCGCCTCCCCCAACTGGGTGGACAAGTGGACCGTCTGGTTCGCTGATCTCTATCAGAACAATTCGCGCAACACGCAAGTCGTGCGCTACATCCAGGGAGTGACGGGGTTCAACACTTACATCCGGAGTTCGCTCGGCGCCAACAAACCCTACGACCAGATGGCGCGAGAGATCATCGGCGCGCAGGGCGCCAACAGCTATACGCAGGGCGAGCTCAACTTCCTGGTGGGCGGCCTCGTGACCGGCGGGCCGGTGCAGGACATCTTCGATCAGCAGACCGCCAACACGGTCCAGACGTTTCTGGGCATTTCGCACATGAACTGCCTGCTGTGCCACAACGGGCGCGGGCACCTGGACGCGCTCAGCCTGTGGGGCTATGAAACCACGCGGCAGCGGGCCTGGGGCATGTCGTCTTTCATGTCCCACACCGACACGCTGCGCACGTCCGTGACGGGGGCCGTGAACGGCCAGCCATACTACTGGGGTCTGTCAGACAACACGCGCTACAAGACCGATTACGCGTTGAACACGCAAACCGGCAACCGTCCGGCGCGCGGGGCGACCAATTCGAGAACCACCGTGCCGCCCGCCTACATCTTCGACGGAACCGGACCGAATCCCGGCGAAAACTATCGCGCGGCGCTGGCGCGCAAGATCACCTCGGACTTCCAGTTCGCGCGCGCCACGGTCAACTACGTATGGGAGTATTTCTTCACGGCCGGAATCGTCAGCCCGTCGAACCAGTTCGATCCGATGCGCCTCGATCCGGACAACCCGCCCTCGAACTGCCCCTCGCCCAGCAACCCCTGCACGTTGCAGCCGTCCAACCCGCGCCTGCTGAACGCGCTGGCGCAGGACTTCATCAACAATAACTACGATCTGAAATCGCTGATGCGGGAGATCGTGAATTCCCAAGCCTATCAGCTCTCCTCGCGCTACAACGGCGCCTGGGACCCGAACACGCAGAACCTGTTCGGGCGAAAGCTGGTCCGCCGCCTGTGGTCGGAGGAGATCCACGACGCGATCGCGCAGAGCTCCGGCGTGATCCCCACTTACAACAATGCAGTGTGGGGGCCGGTGAGCTGGGCCATGCACCTGCCGGAGCCGCTAGCAACCCCGGATGGCAACGGGGGACGCGTCGCATCCTTCCTCGACGCTTTCCTGCGCGGCAATCGGGACGATCAGGCGCGGAGACCGGACGGCTCCATCACCCAGGCGCTGGACCTGATGAACGACAACTTCGTGATGAGCCGCATCCAGCCCAAAGGGGCCGCCGGCAGTCTGCTGGTGAAGTCGCTGCCGCTTCCGGACGATCAGTTGGTGAACACGCTGTTCCTGACGGTTTTGTCGCGCTATCCGACTTCGGCCGAGATGAGCGCCGCGCTCGCGAATCTCAAAACCAACCGGACGCAGGAAGCGCAGAACCTGCTCTGGAGTCTGTACAACAAAGTCGATTTCGTTTTCAATTACTGAAGGAACCGGGCGCCATGGAACATCCACACATCAGAAAAGACCGATCGGAAGAGTTCGCCCGGAAATATCCGCACCATCACGAGACGTTTTTAGTTCGCCCGCACTGGACCCGCCGCCGTTTCTTTCAAGTCGCCGGCGCGGGACTCGCGGGGTCCTACCTGGCGACAAAAGCCAACGCTTCGGGGCCGATCATCACCTCGCAGGGAATGACGACGAAGAACACCGCGAAGAATTGCATCTTCATCCTGCTCACCGGAGCGATCAGCGTGGTGGACACCTTCGATCTGAAAGTGACCAACGGTGTCACGCCGGCCAACTTCAACCCAACCCTGGTCAACGGCATCAACTGGCCGATGGGCCTGCTGCCGAAGCTTGGGGCACAGTTGCCGAACCTCTCGATTGTGCGCTCGATGAGCTCCTGGGCGCTGGTGCACTCGCTGGCGCAGACCTGGACCCAGATCGGACGTAACCCCGCCGCGGCGCTCGGCAACATCGCCCCGAACATCGGCAGCGTGGTGGCGATCGAAAAGGATCCGCTGCGCACGCCCAGCCAGGTGTTCCCGACGTTTGTCGCGTTGAACTCGCCCTCCGGCGCCGGGGAAGGCTATTTCCAGGCGGCGTACGCTCCCTTCCGTTTGAGCGAGCCGGGCGGCACGTCGAACGCGGGCATTCCAAATGCGGCCAATCCGAACGGGCAGACGACATTCAGCATCATGTCCAGCCGCCTGCATCAGTATGACGACGCCCTGCGCATCAATTCGCCTTACGGCCAGGCGCTCGACGACTACAGCGCCTTCTACATGGCCGCGCAGGGAATGATGTACAACCCGGCGGTGCAACAGGCTTTCGGCTTCGCCTCCGCCGACAGCACGCGCTACGGTTCCAGCTCCTTCGGCAACGCGTGCCTCGCGGCCAAGCAGATCCTGGCCGCCAACCAGGGCACGCGTTTCATCCAGATTACTTACGGAAGCTGGGATATGCATCAGGACATCTACGGGCTCCAGAACCCGCGGGGCAACAATCTGTACACGATGAGCCCGGCGCTCGACAACGGCGTATCGGCGCTGCTCGGGGATCTGCAATCTACGGGGCTGCTGAATGAGACGCTGGTGGTGATGGTGGGAGAATTCGGCCGCACTCCGAGAATCAGCGCGGCCGGCGGGCGCGACCACTACCTGATCCAATCGGACGTGTTCGCGGGCGCGGGCATCCAGGGAGGCCGCACACTCGGCGTCACCTCATCAGACGGTGCTACAGTCACCGATTACGGCTGGAACGGCAGCGGAACCACGGGTCCGCGTTACGTGCGCCCGGAAGACGTCGAATCGACGATCTACTCGGCGATGGGCATCGACTGGACCACCATCCGCTACGACGATCCCTTCCACCGCGGCTTCGAGTACGTGCCGTTTGCGTCGCAGGGCGCCTACGGTCCGGTCAACGAGCTGTGGGGATGATTCCGCATCGCAACTTGAAATCACAATTTGTGATTTCAAGTCTTCGCGCGCTCAGGGGAAGCAAGGGACGGGATACGCTCATCAAGCCGGCTTGAATCCGAACCGGCTCTTGCGGGGCTCGGGAAGCGGCGCTTCGATCAGCTTCTTCATGGTGTCGAACACCTCTTTGTATTCGACCAATACCGCGTCGTGATGCTGGTACTTCTTCTCCAGCGCCACGATCTTCCTCGCCAAACCGCGATTCGCCGCCAGCACCCCGCGCACGCGAACAAAGGCGCGCATAATCGCGATGTTCACTTGAATCGCACGCTTGCTCTTCAGCACCGAGGAGAGCATCGCCACGCCTTGCTCGGTAAACGCGTATGGCATGGATCGCCGCACGCCTCCCCAACTTGAAATCACAGATTGTGATTTCAAGAATGCGCACTCATCGCGGCCGAGCTGAAACATGAAATCCTCCGGGAACCGGTCGATGTTGCGTTTGACGGCCTGCACCAACGCGCGCGGTTCCACCAAGTACAGGTTTGCGAGGTCAGTGCTCAGCATCACTTTGACGCCGCGGATCACGTAGATCCGCCGCTCGACGAGTTCGGCTCGAATCGCCAGTGCTTGTGGCAGTGCGCGTGTTGGCATTTCATTTCACCGCGATCGTCACGCCCGCCTGGCTCGACGCCTGACCCACGGTCACCGTCACGCTGAAGTTCCCCGGAAGGACGTAGCCCGCCGGCACGCGCGCGTTGATCTGCAACATCCCCGGATATCCCGGCGCGGGACCCGCATAGAGGACGTCGGCCAATAACCCGCCTATAGCCGCCGAAACCGGCAAGCCGGCGACGCCCTGTCCGGTGCCGTAAAGCGTGACCACCGAGCCGCGCGAGGCCGGTTTGGAAGTCGAGTTGAGCGTGCCGTCCTCGTTGGCGGCCGCGGCTTGGCCCGACGCATCGGCGAATAGCGCTGGCGCCGTCGCGGCAACCGACGCCGCGATCTGCGCCAGCCGTGCGCCTTTGTTCCGGATCTCGATTTGCACGCTGTCGCCCGCCGCGATCGCGTTGGGCGCCTGTACCAGCAACTGCGCGCTGTCGATCGATAGAATCGGAACCGAGATCGAGTTGAACAGGATCTCGGTGGCGGGCGCATCGGCGGCCGCAAGCCCGGTTCCGCGCAGGGCGAGCAGCATTCCGGGCGCGATCGGGCCCGGTTGAAGGCTTGCTGCATTGACGGCGTCCACCACCCGGATCAGGCCACTGCCAGCGCCGGGAGAGAGAAGGCGCACGCGGTTGTTGTCGAGGTCCGCGATGTAGAACGTTCCACCCGGGCCGGCCGCAATGGCCCACGGGTATCCCATTTCGGCGGCCAGAGCCGCGCCGCCATCGCCCTTGAACCCGAGCGAACCGTCGCCTGCCACAGGAATAATGTGCCCGCTCGAATCGATATGCAGAATGCGCGCCAGACCGCTGTCGGCCACCCAAACATCGCCTGCGCTGTTCACCGCAATCCCCCGGGGTGCGCTCCAGAAGCCCTCGCCGAAGCCGGTGACATCGCCGGCGGGTCCGAGGCGGCGGACGTGCTTACCGGCGGATTCGGTGAAATACAGATTGCCCGATCCATCGAGCGCCAGACCGGCGGGTGACTCCAGGCGATCTAGAACCGTCGTCATCGCGCCAGTTGCGCCTACCCTGAAAATCTTCCCTCCACCCGAGTCCGCCACATAGACGTTGCCGCCGCCGTCAGCCAGCGCGTAGACGGGCGAAGCGAGCCCGGTGCTGACCACCGGCACGATTTGCCCCCACGGCGTCAACTGACGCACGCGATGGTTCCCCGTGTCGGCGATGTAGAGATTCCCCGCCGCGTCCAGGCTCACACCGGAGGGAGTGTTGAGTTGTGCCTGCGTGGCCGCTCCGCCGTCGCCGCCATTGCCAGCCACACCCGTGCCCGCGACGGTCGAGATCGTGCCGTCCGGCGCCACGCGCCGTATGCGGTGGTTGTCGCGGTCGGCGATGAAGATACTTCCCTGGGCGTCGACGGCCACGCCGCTCGGATGACTCAACCGGGCCGATGCCGCCGGGCCGTTGTCGCCGAACGCGAGATTTCCCCCGCCCGCCACCACGGCCGCGATTCCGGAAGCGGAAATACGCCGCACCACCGTGCCGTCCGCTGCGTAGAGAAAGCCGTCGGCGCCCACAGAGAGATCCCGCGCCAGCGCGTTGAGCGCCGTGGCTGGACCGATCGCCGGCATCCGCAGGATCAGTCCCGCGCCACGGTCGGCGGCGTATAGCGTTCCCGCAGCGTCCAGGGCCAAGCCCGTCGGCGTGGCCGCGCGACCGATCGAATAGATCACGCCGCTCACCACTTTTCGGATGAGGTGATTCTGGCTGTCGGCGATGTACAGCGAGCCTTGGCTGTCGATTGCCACCGCCGTGGGATAGGCGATCCGCGAGCGCGTCGCCGCGATCCCGTCTCCCGAATACCCCGAGGCTCCCGTGCCCGCGATCGCGCTCACCGATCCGTCCAGTGCCAGCCGGTACACGCGGTGCCCTCCGAAATCGGAGAAATAAAGATTGCCCGTGCCATCGAGCGCGAGATTGCGCGGCGATACAAACGAGACCACGGTCGCCGTGCTTCCGTCGTTCCACTGGCCGGGCGGAATCGACCCGCCGCCGGCAATCGTCGCGATGGTTCCGTCCGGCCGGACGCATCGCACCCGCGCGTTGCCGAGGTCGGCGATGTAGAGGTTCCCGTGCGAATCGGCCGCGAGCCCGTAAGGCGCGTTCAACTGCGCCGCGACGGCCGGGCCGCCATCGCCGGAGAATCCCGCGACGCCCGTTCCCGCCACCGTTGTAATGATCCCGGAAGGCGACAGTTTGCGCACGCGATGGTTGGCGGCGTCTGACACGTATAGGTTGCCGCTCGCATCCGTGGCGATCCCCTCGGCCTGCACTAGAATCGCGCTGGTGGCGGGTCCGTTGTCCCCCACCCAGCCGCTCCCGGCGACGGTGCTGATCGTATAAGTAACGTCGGACGCCGCGGCCAGCGTTCCGAAAAAGGCGCAGGCGAAGAATAGGCGCATTGGAGTAAGGTGCAACCCTTACCACACTCAGTGCTATTTCCGCCGGAATTCTCTCATCCCGGGGCGATGAGGAATTCGTGCGAGCTATTCTCAGGTGGTCGTTACTTACCGCCCTCTTCACTTCCGGGTTCGCAAGCGCGCAACCCTCTCTAGAATTGAAAACGCGTCGGATCGATACCAGCGCCGCCCGGGCTTTGGATGAAGTCCGCAACCCGAAACTGTTCGGCCGCCGGCACCTGTTGTTGCAGTTCAACGAACCGCCTTCGACCGATAAGGTCGCCGAACTGAAGAACCGGGGCGTCGATGTTCTCGCGGATGTGCCGCAGAACGGCCTGCTGGTATCGGTCGAGAGGACGGTGCTGGTCCGCGGTCTGGGCATGCAGTTTGCCGGACCAATCGATCCGGCCGACAAGATCAGCCCCCTGGTGAGCGCAGGCGACGCCGCCGCGCAAAACGGCCTCCTGCTGGTGGAGTTCCACGCGGACGTCGACATCAACGACGCCCGTAGCCTGGTGTTGAACCTCGGCATCGAATTGCAAGAGAACCCGGACCTGGGCACGCACCACCTGTTAGTCCACGCCTCCGCAAAGGATGCCGCGCGCCTGGCTGTGCTTGACGATGTCGCCTACATTTTTCCCGCATCGGCTGAACTAGCCAGTGGTACTCCCGTGCATCCCTGCGCCGGCGCGATCACCTCCAACGGAACCACTTCGCAGCTCATCCCGACTTACGGGTACGGTTGGGACGGGCCCGGCCTTGGCCCGGCAACCCTCTCCTATGTGTTCAGTAGGATGACGAGCCAGCTTCCGGTGGGGGCCGCGCAGGCCGAGATCCAGCGCGCCATGGCTGAGTGGTCCAAGGCCGTGCAGGTGAACTGGCAGTTCGGAACCAATCTCTCCGCGCCGCACACCGTGAATATATTGTTCGCCTCCGGCGCGCACGGCGACGGCT
>JBGPLI010000011.1:0-47831 GCA_041486445.1 Bryobacteraceae bacterium | reverse complement strand
GTTCAGGACGACTGGCGCATCTTCCCGAGATTGATTCTCAATCTGGGCATGCGCTACTCCTATGTATCGCCGATCCGCGAGGCCAACAACCTGTGGGGTAACTTCGATCCGGCGCTGGGACTGGTTCAGCAGGGTCAACCATCGGTTGGCGATAGTCTGGTGAAGCCCGATTACAAGAACTGGTCTCCCCGCGTGGGTTTTGCCTGGGATGTTACGGGCAAGGGGACGACTGTGGTGCGGGGCGGGGCCAGTGTCATTTACTCGACGTACAAGGCGAGCATGTTCACGGGGCAAATTGGGCTCCCGAACACCTCGTCAACCAGCGTTGCCTCCAACCCGACCGGCGCCTGCAAAACGGCCGTAGCCATCGGAGTCCCTTGTCCGGCGACCTTTGGCGGCTCCATCCAGCTCACCTCCCTCACTATCCCTGCCTCTGCGCTCAAATGGAGTGGCGTTGTTTTTCCGGCCGGCGCCGAAGCCAATTGCGCTGGCATCGGATCGTGCAGTGTCCTGGCGGTGGACCCGAATCTCAAAACCCCCTACATCGTGAACTACAACCTGGGTGTGCAGCACGCCTTCAACAACAACCTCTCGTTGGATCTTGGCTATGTAGGCAATCACGGCGACAACCTGCTGGGGATTCGCGACATCAATCAGTGCGCCCCGGATCCGACCGGCAACTGCGTCCGTCCCTACGGCGCCAGCTTCCCGTACCTGAAGTTTATCAATGGGATCTCGAACCAAGCCTATTCCAACTTCAACAGCCTTCAGGCGACCCTGACCAAGCGGGTTTCCCACGGGTTTTCCTTCACCGCCGGTTACACATATGGACATGGCCTCGACAACAACTCCCTGAATACTCAATACGGATATATGGCGCAGAACGCCAATAATACAGCGGCGGAGTACGCCAGCGGCGACTTCGATATCCGGCACCGCTTCACTTTTACGACCACTTACAGCCTTCCCGGGAAAAAAGGATTTGGCCAGCTCCTGGAAGGCTGGAAGATCAACTCCATCGTGAGCCTTCAAGGCCCCCAGCCGTGGTCCATGGTCGATCGCTCGTACAATTTCAGCGGGGCCGGGGATAACGCCGATCGCTGGGATTTCTTCGGGAACCCGAGCGATTTCAAATCCACCACGGCGTCCATTCCATTCTGCGACTTCAGCGGCAAGACCGTGAAATGCACGACACAATCCGGCGTTAGCGGCCTCGTGAGCACGCTTCCCTCGTCGCTGGCTGATCAGTGCACAGCGGTAGCCCCCGACCTCAGTACGCTGAAGGACGGCGGTTGCTACGTAAGCGGCAAATCGGTTCTGGTTCCTCCCAAGCGTGGAGCCTTCGGTACGATGGGCCGGAACATTTTCCGCGATTCGGGCTTCAAGAACGTGGATTTCTCCGTATTCAAGAACTTCGCGTTCAAGGAGCGGTTCAACGCCCAGTTCCGAATGGAGTTCTTCAACGTGTTCAATCACCCCCTCATCGCCAATCCGTTCGGCTCGGTGAATAATTATGGAGGAGGCAGTGATCCCGGGTCGTCCAGCACGTTCGGCTGCGGGTGCGCCACACCCGACGTCGCCGCCGGCAATCCGATCATCGGTTCGGGAAGCGCCCGCGATATTCAGCTCGGGTTGAAGCTCACGTTCTGAGACCGCGCCCTCGCGGCCGCGGCTCGGAACTAAAACTCGACTTGATCTTTTTTGGCGTCGATCTTAGCGGCGTCCACGCCGGGGACTTTCTTCAGATCGTCCAAGGTCTTGAAGGCGCCCTTTTCCTGGCGATACTTGACGATCGCCTCGGCGTCCTTGGCCGGAATCGCGAGGCCGCTTTCGAGATCCTTGGCGGCGGCTTTGTTGACGTTGATCTTGCCGCCTTCCTTGCCGAAGTTCTTGGCCAGGTACTCGACGATCTTGTCGAATTCCGCGTCGGTGCCTTCGGCGCCGCGACTCACCATCTCGTCAATGGTGGCCGACCAGCCGTCCTTGGTCTGCTTCATTCCGATGACGACCTCGGCCTCGTGGCACGCGTTGCAGATTTTCTGCATGACAGCCTTCCCGTCGCCATCCGGCAGCGACTGGGCTGAGGCTACAGAGGCGAGCAGAGCAAAACCGAGAAACGCAACAACCGTATATTTTTGTGAGAAACGCTTCATGGGCACATGATACCAAATTCGGCCTCAATCGCCGGGCCACATGTGATAGTAGCCGCCCGATTCCCCGACGTGGACCTCGGTCGCGAACAGCTCCTTCATCTGGCGGGCGGTCAGGACCGCTTCCTTCTTGTCATCCCGGAAAATTCGGCCCTCCTGCAACGCAATCACGCGCCCGACCTCGGGCAGGATATCGGGCAGGTGGTGAGTCACGATGATCACGCTGACCCCGCTCTGCGCCAGTTTCCGCATCGCGTCGCGAACCTCGCGCTGCGCGCGCACGTCCAGGCTGTTGGTGGGTTCGTCGAGCACCAGCGCCTTGGGAGCGTGCGCCAGCGCGCGGGCGAAGACGGCGCGGCGCACCTCGCCGCTCGACAGCTCCGTCATCAGACGGTCCGCCAGGTGGCCGATCTCAAAAAACTCGATCGCCTCGCGCGCTTTCCTTTCCATCTCCGGCGTCACTTTGTGGTTGGGCCAGATGCCGATGGAACCGAAGAATCCGCTCAGGGCCGTCTCCATCGCCGAATACGGCTTGGTGCAGGTCTCCACCAGATCGTTGGTGACGATGCCGAGCAGAGCCCGCAGGTCGAAGAGCCCCCACACCTCCTGGCCCCAGATCCGCAGGCGGCTCCGCGGAGGCGCGTATCGCGGATAGCATTCGCGCGTGATGGCCTTGATGAGCGTCGATTTGCCGCTGCCGTTGGGACCGAGAATCGCGACGTGCTCGCCGGCATCAATCGAAAAAGTGACACCGCGCAGCGCCATGAAGTCTCCGCGCTGCACCCACACGTTTTCGAACTCGATCAGCTTCGGCTCTGGCATTTTCCATGGTATTACAGCCGGTCAGTGCGTCATCGAGTAGACCACGTAGTTCACGCCGATGCGGATGCCCAAGGCGGCGAAGCGTTCCGGATAACTCGGCGTGTCGGCCCACTCCCAGGAATCGCCGACGTCGGAGTTGAAGCAGATCGCGACCATCAGACGGCCGTTGTCGTCGTAGATGCCACGCCAGCGCGCCTCACAGCCCTGACACTTCCAGGTCCGGCCGCTCATGGCCGAGCCCATGCTGGCCACCTGATACCGCTCGTCCAGATCGTAGATGGTGTGGAAAACCGCGTCGCTGTTCTCCAGATCGACGATGGGACGGTCCGGGAAGACTCGACGCATGCTCTCGCTGAACACGCCCCACTCGAAGTCGCCCCAGAAATCGTCGCACATGAAGAATCCGCCGCGCAGGAGAAAATCGCGGAATTTGGCAGCCTGCGCCTCGGTCAGGTTCCACTCCCCGGTTTGGACGGCGTAGAGAAACGGGTAATTGTAGACGTCGTCGCCGTCGTCCAAATTCACCGGCTGCTCCACCGAGCGGACGTGAATGCGGGTTAGCCGCCGCAATGCCTGCGAGAAATGGCGGTCGGCCCGCGGATAATCCTGCGTCCAACTCGACATCCCGTGGGCCCAGTCTCCGAAGCTGCGCCGGCGGGCGTACCGGGCGGTGGGCGCCGGCGGATACATCAGGCGGGCGAAGACCCACTCGGTTCGCTCCTGATAGTCGGGCGGCAGAGGAAAGTCGTTGTACTCAACCGCGGGGTATTCCCGGAAAGGCATCTGGAAGGCAAACAGCGAACCCAGGCACGCAACTCCAGCGGCCACCAGCCAAATGGCCTTCCGGAGACGAATCGGCACCGCCACGCCTCAGCGTATCACCTGGCCGCCCTTCATCACACCTCTGACTTTGCCGATCGCCACCTGGATGTCCGCGAGCGGGTCGCCTTCCACCGCAATCAGGTCCGCGTAGTGCCCTGGCGTGGCCGAGCCCAAGTCCTGCTTCATCCCCAGCAAATCCGCCGCGTTGACGGTGGCCGTCTTCAGCGCCTGCTCCGGCGTCATTCCGGCCTTCACGAACCAGCCCAGCTCGCGCGTGTTCTGCCCGAACATCGTGTACACCGCATCTGAGCCCATCGAAAACGGCACGCCCGCTTTGAATGCGCGCCTGGCGGTCTCGAAGTTCCGCGCGATGTAGGAATTGAGCCCCTGGATCGCGGCCGGCCCGAACTGGTGATCGGAGGCCGCATCCACGTAATAACGATTGTGGTCGATGGTGGGAACGTAGTAGGTCTTCTTGCGCGCCATCTCGGCCAGCGTTGCGTCATCGATGTCGACAGCGTGTTCGAGCGAATCCGTACCAGCGCGCACTGCGTCGCGGGCGCCCTCCGGCCCGTAGGAGTGGATCGCGATCCTCTTGCCCATCGCATGAGCGGCGTCCACGGCGGCCTTCATCTCATCGTAGGTGAAGGTTTGCTGAGTGCCGACGTTGTCGAATCCGCCGATGGAGCCGTACATTTTGATGACGTCCGCGCCGGCCGCGATCTGCCGCCGGACCACCTTAGTCACCTCCTCCGGTGAATCCGCGATTCCGCCGCCCGCTGGTGGCGGGTCGCCCGGGCGGAATGCGATGGTGGCACGGAGCCCCCATCCAGCCACGAACATCCGGGGTCCCTGCATGGCGCCCCGGTTGATCAGGTTGCGCATCGCGACGTCCATGTATTCGGTGGAGCCCAGATCGCGCACGGCGGTCACCCCAGCTTCCAGAGTTTTCTTGGCGTTTTCCTGTGCCAGGAAGACCGTCTCGGCCGCGATGCGCTGCCCCTGCTGGGGGCGCGGGAGCGTACCGGGCGCATGGTCCCAGTAGTAGCTCATGTGGGTGTGCATGTCGATCAGTCCGGGCAGGCCGTAGTAGCGGGACCAGTCGACCACTTCCGCGCCGGCCGGTGGCGACGGGTTGCCGCCTGTCACGGCTCGAATGCGGCCGTTCTCAATCAGCACGAGTGCGCCGTCGATGACTCTCTCTCCATCCCAGAGTTTTTGAAAGCGCACGGCGGTGATTCTCTGCGCCGAGGCGCATAGCGTGAAGGCGAGTGCGACAAACAATATGCGGGTTTTCATAGGGCCCTCAAAACTTGCGCGACCATTCCTTGGGCCAGCGCTCGATGACCACTTTCTTATCGGTGTAGAACTCGATGGCGTCGTGGCCCTGGCCGTGCAGCACGCCCAAGAAACTGTCCTTCCAGCCGCTGAACGGGAAGTACGCCATCGGCGCCGCGACCCCGATGTTCACGCCTACGTTGCCGGTCGGCACGGCGTAGCGGAACTTGCGGGCGGCCGCACCGCTGGACGTGAAAATCGACGAGGCGTTGCCATACGGATTGCGCGAGACCATCTCGATGGCCTCGTCGACGTCCTTAGCGGGCTGCAACGTCAGCACGGGGCCGAAGATCTCGGTTTTTGCCAGATCGCTTTCGGGGCCGCTGCCCGCGATCACGGTCGGTTTGATGAAATATCCCTTGCCTCCATTGAGCTGCGGTTTCCTGCCATCGAGCAACAAGCCGGCCCGCTCTTTTTCGATGAGTTGCTCGATGCGGTTCTTGCTGTGCTCAGAAATGACAGGGCCCATTTCCACCCCGGGTTCCAGGCCATTGCCGACCTTGAGCTGGCTGGCAAGATCGATCATCGCTTCCTGAAATGGTTTGGTCGCCTGATCCACGGTGATCGCCACCGACACGGCCAGGCAGCGCTGTCCCGCGCAGCCGAAAGCGCTATCGCCGACGATCTTCACCGTCGATTCGAAGTCCGCGTCGGGAAGCACGACCACGTGATTCTTGGCGCCGCCCTGGCACTGCACGCGCTTTCCACTTTGCGCGCCACGGGCGTAAATGTAGCGGGCGACGGGAGTGGAACCGACGAAGCTGATCGCGCGAATCAACGGGTGATCGAGCAGGGCGTCGACCGCCGGTTTCGCGCCCGTCACCAGGCTCACAACTCCCTTCGGCAGCCCGGTTTCGTCGAGGAGCTCGACAAGACGCCGCGCTGAGAGAGGCACGCGTTCGGACGGTTTCAGGATGAACGTGTTGCCGCAGGCGATCGCGTAGGGCAGGAACCAGAGCGGCACCATCGCCGGGAAATTGAACGGCGTGATGGCGGCGACCACACCGAGAGGCTGGCGGATCATGATTTCGTCGATTCCGCGCGCCACGTCCTCCAGGTTGTAGCCTTGCATCAGCGTCGGGATTCCGCAGGCCACCTCCACGTTTTCGACGGCGCGGCGAAGCTCGGCGCGCGCCTCCGTCAGCGTTTTTCCGTTCTCCATCGTGGTGATCCGCGCAATCTCTTCGAAGTTGGTTTCCAGGGCCTGCCGGAAGCGGAAAAGATATTGGATGCGATCCTGCGGCGGTGTCTGCCGCCAGGCCGGAAAAGCGGCGGCCGCGGCCTCGACGGCCTTGTTCACGTCGCTTGCATCCGCCAACGGCACCTCGGCCAGAACTTCGCCAGTCGCGGGGTTGATGACCTTGCTGACATCGGTGGACGCGCCGGCCATCCACTCGCCGCCGATGTAGTTCATCGCCTTTTCTGCCTGGGCAACCATCACGACACCTCCGCATGCTCGTCGGCCAGATGCAGCGCCGCGTCCAGCGCCGCGACTCCCATATCGATTTCGTATTTCTCCACGATCAGCGGCGGCGCGATCACGAAATGGCTGATCCAGGCTGAGACGAAGACGCCGTTCTTCAACATCTCCGCCGCGATCTTGTCCACGAGCACTGGTTTGCCCGCCATCTTCTCTTCCATGGAGTTGAGGAGTTGCTTCGTTTTGCGGTTTTTCACCAATTCCACCGCCCAGAACAATCCCAGGCCGCGGACTTCCCCGATGCTCGGATGCCTGTCTCTCAAGGCAGTCAGTTTCTGCCCTAGATAGACGCCCATTTCCCGCGCGCGATTCACCAGGTTCAAGCGCTGCATTTCGTGAATGGTTGCGATGGCCGGGCCGAGCGTCATCGGATGCGCCTCATAGGTGTGGCCGTGCGCGAAGTAATGATCGTCGAAATGCGAGGCGATCTTCTGCGTGGTCGCGCACAGGCCCAGCGGCACGTAGGCGGATGTGATGCCTTTCGCCGTGACCAGGATGTCCGGCTGAACGTTCCAGTGGTTCAGCGCGAACCATTCGCCGGTGCGGCCCCAGCCGGTCATCACTTCGTCGCCGATTAGCAGGACGCCGTGGTCGTCGCAAATTTTCCGGAGACGCGGGAAATATTCGGGCGGCGGCACCAGTACGCCATTCGTGCCGACCACTGGCTCGACGATCACGGCGGCAACATCGTGATCGTTGACGATGATGTGTTCCATGTAATCGGCGCACGCGATATCGCAGGCCGGGTAGGTGTGCTTGATCGGGCAGTCGTAGCAGTTCACTTCCGGGCCGAAAATCACGTTCTGACCCTTGGCGGCCGGCTCGGCGCTCCATCTCCGGGGATCGCCCGTGGCGGCGATCGACCCCATCGTCGAGCCGTGATAGGAACGGTATCGCGCCAGAATCTTGCTCCGGCCGGTGTACAGGCGCGCAATCTTCATCGCAGCTTCGTTGGCCTCGGTGCCGGAGGTCACGAAGAAAAATTTGGTCAGGCCTTTGGGCAACACTTCGAGCAGCAGCTTGCTCAGCCGGGCCCTGTTTTCCGTCGTGAAAGCGGGTGAGACGTACTGGATCGTTCGCGCCTGCTCGGCGATCGCCTCAACCACCGCCGGGTTCTTGTGGCCCAGGTTCACGCACATCAACTGCGAGGAAAAATCGAGGTAGCGTTTGCCGTTGCCATCGATGATGTAGCAACCCTCGGCGTCGGCGACGTGCAGCGGCATCCAGCCCTTTTGGAATCGCCACGTGCCGTAGTTGTGCTGCCGGGTCCAGTCGACTACCTCTTGAGTGGAGAGAGATTCTTGCGTGGAAATCGTTTCTGGCATGATCAACCGTCTTAGTATAACTGGAGCAGAAACTCACTCGAACAGCTCTCGCCGCCGGGGTTCTTGACGGCGGCTGTGGCGACTTGCACGCCTCGGTGTCCGCTTGCTGACGCGCGCGGTTCAGTAGCTGCTTTCAAGTCAGTGGAGGTCCTTCAGAACCGCGAACGCCAGGGAGCGGAGGGCCGTCTGAACGCGTCTGCACCGGTCCCATACTTCGAGCGCATTTGCTGGTCGAAATCGATCAGCGAGATTCCCTCGCCACGGCCGGCCTGCTCGCGTGCTTCGTCGATCGCGGCTCTGGTATCCCGTAATTCTGCTTCGTCCATTTCCGCCTCTTCATAATCGAGAAAGAATATGAGCGCCTGTTCAACGAAAGCATCCGCACTCTCGAACTTGCCACCCTGGATCTTCTCGTTGATCCGCTTCTGAATCTCGGGCCTGAGGGTGATGTTCATTGAACGAGTCTCTTCCAAAGCCTTCCTCTTATGATTTTACGCCCGCCGTGATGACTTGTCGCAATACCGAGTCTAATTGCCGCCGTGCTTTTTCCTCCAACATTTTGCGCTCGGCGGCAGCCTCGTCACTGGGCAGTTGCTGAAGATTCGCGTCCACGCACAGCAGTATGGCGCGCACTGCGCCCTCCAGCAGAATCGCGGCCGTGCCGAGGTCGATCGCAACCGCTCCCCGCACCATGCCCGCCGCTTCGGCGCAAAGATTCATACCGGAGAGCGCTGAACGGGCCGCCTGGATCGGCACTTCGATCAATTCGGGCGCCGGCTGGCGGCTCTTCATGTACTCGCCGTAGACCTCGACGTCTTGCTGGGCGCAGCGCGCCAGGCGCTCCGACTCGCTCCTCGCGGTGTCACAAAGTAACTTGAGCTTAGGAAGATCACCACTCTTTCGCTTCGCCACGATTTCGAGCACCATTACCAGCAAGTCCAGCCCGAGCCTGGCCGAAGCTGCGGCCGTGGATACGCCTGTTTTCAGCTTCGACGTAACGGCCTTACCAGAGTGGTGAGGATAAATCCCACAGTGAGCAGCGCCGCCAGCACTTGCAACGGAGTATCGTAGATGTGGATCCGGCTGGCGCCGGGCGCCAGGCCGGCCTTGGCGCGCTCGGAAAGCTGCGTGATAATCACCGGACCGGCGACGGCGGCTGCGCTCCAGGCAGTCAGCAGCGCTCCATGAATCGCGCCCACGTTCTGCGGTCCGAACATGTCGGCCAGAAACGCCGGTATCGTGGCGAACCCGCCTCCGTACATGGTGAAGACGACGAACAAGGCCGCCTCGAACGTGATCCAATCGCCGCGACTGGCGAATCCGGGAATCAGCAGGAACAGAATCACCTGCACGACGAAGAAGGTGATGTAAGTATTGCGGCGGCCGATGTAGTCGGAAGAGGACGCCCAGAAGAAACGTCCGCCGGCGTTAAAGATGCCGATGAGCCCCACGACAGGCGCGGCCTCGAGCGGGGTCTTCAGAAACATGTCCTGCATCATCGGAGAGGCCTGCGCCAGAATGCCGATGCCGGCGGTGACGTTGATGAACAGGATGCCCCACAGCAGGTAGAACTGCACGGTCTGCACCGCGTCGTTCCGGTCGATGCTGTGGTCCGAGATCATTTTATTCGTGCTGGCCTTGGGGCTCCAGCCCGCGGGCCTCCAATTCTCGGGCGGCCGCCGGATGATGCGCGAGCCGATCATCATGATGAGAAAGTACGTGGCGCCTAGCGCGACCAAGGTCTTCGCAACGCCGAAAATATCGACGCCGAAAATGTTCATGAAATAGGGAATCAGATAGCCGCCGGCCAGGAACGCGCCGCCGCCGAATCCCATGATGGCCATGCCGGTGGCCATGCCGCGGCGGTCCGGAAACCATTTCACCAGCGTGCTGACCGGGCAAATGTAGCCGAGTCCGCATCCGATTCCGCCGATGAAACCCATCCCCAGGAACACCAGAAAGGACTGCTTCACTGCCAGTCCGATTCCGCCGATGATGAGACCGCTTCCAAAGAACAGGGCTGCGGCTGTGGCGGCTGCGCGTGGGCCCCGGCGCTCCACCCACGGACCTCCGAACGCGGCGCTGAGTCCGAGCAGAACCAGCGCCGTGGTGAACGTCGTATAGGGAGGGCTGAACCACCATGGATCGTTCAGGAACACCGCCCTAATAGGACGGTTGAAAATGCTCCAGGCGTAGACTGAGCCGATGCACATGTGCACGCAGACCGCAGCCACCGGAATCAGCCAGCGGTTGAACTGTGTGGCGACCTGTGGCGATGCGCGTACTTCCCTTTGCTGTATCGACATTGCTTCTGGCATCGTACCGTATTCAGGCAGGTTTTCGCCGCACCCTCCGCTCCCTCACGGTCGCGGTTCAGTAGGTGGATAGCCGCCACGTGCTAAAATTGCGGTGAAATCCCCCACCAGGGAAAATTCTCCTATGTCCATTCCATCGAAGAACCGGCTGACTCAGCCGCTCATCCGCGAGAACGGCGCGCATCGTCCCGCAACCTGGGATGAGGCACTGGACCGCGTGGCAGAAGGCTTTCGCACGCAGGTGGCCAAGCACGGCCCCAACACGTTCGGCATGTTCAGTTGCTCCAAGACGACCAATGAGCTGAACTATGCCGCCGGGAAGTTCGTCCGCACCGTCATCGGGACGAACAACATCGACAGTTGTAACCGTACTTGACACGCCCCTAGCGTCGTCGGTCTGGCGACGGTATTCGGGGCGGGAGGCGGCACCAGCTCGTACCGCGAGGTGGAAGACGCGAACGTGATTCTCCTGTGGGGCTCGAACGCGCGGGAGACGCACCCCATCTTCTTCCATCACGTGCTGAAGGGCGTGCGCAACGGCGCGCGGCTCACGGTAGTGGACCCGCGGCGCACCAGCTCGGCGCAGTGGGCCGACGTGTGGCTGGGCCTGGACGTCGGTTCCGATATCGCGCTGGCCAATGCCATGGCGCGGGAGATCATCGTCTCCGGGCTGACGCACGAGTGGTTTATTCAAAATTCGACCAGCGGATTCGAGGCGTATCGGGAGTGCGTGGACAAGTACACCCTGGAGCGCGCCGAGCGCGAGACAGGAGTTCCCGCCAAAGTCATCCGCGACGCCGCGCATTCATACGCCAAGGCGGACCGCGCCATCATCTGTTGGACTCTCGGCATCACCGAGCATCACAACGCCGTGGACAACGTGCTGGCGCTGATCAACCTCGCGCTGCTCACCGGCCACGTGGGCCGCTACGGAAGCGGAACGAATCCGCTTCGCGGCCAGAACAACGTCCAGGGCGGCGGCGACATGGGCGCGATTCCGGATCGCTTCCCCGGTTTTCAGCACGTCGAGAATCCGGAGCTGCGCGCGAAATTCGAGAAAGCGTACGGCATGAAGCTGCCCGAGAAGAAGGGCCTGCATCTGAGCGGCATGTTTGAGGCGATGGAACATGGCCACATGACGGCGTCTTACGTGCTCGGCGAGAATCCCATCGATTCGGAAGCCGACCGCAATCGTACGCGAAGGTTGATGTCGGGCCTCGAATTCCTGGTAGTGCAGGATTTGTTTTACACGGCCACGGCCGAACTGGCGCACGTGGTCCTGCCGGGCTCGGCCGGGTGGTGCGAAACCGAAGGCACCGTCACCAACAGCGAGCGGCGCGTGCAAAGGGTCCGCCGCGCCGTAGCGCCGCCTCCGGGAGTGCGCGACGACATCGAGGTCATCTACGAAATCGCGCGGCGCATGGGTCACGATTGGGGCGAGCCCAACGCCGAATGCATCTGGGAAGAAGTGCGCGGCTTGAGTCCGATGCACGGCGGCATGACCTATCGCCGGCTGGAGGAGTCGGGCGGGATTCAGTGGCCCTGTTACGACGAATCGCATCCCGGCGAGATGTTTCTGCACAGCCGGCTCTGGCAGACTCCGGTGGCCGGTCCGCGGGCGCCCTTCAGCGCCGTGGAGTTCGAGCCGCCGGTGGACCAGCTCAATGAAGAGTATCCGCTCCGCCTGACTACCGGCCGGCGTCTGGATTCCTACAACACCAACGCGCAGACCGCCAGCTATGCTTCCCCGCTCCGCCGCCCCGAAACGCTCGACCTTTCTCCGGAGGACGGCGTGCGCTACGGAGTGTGCGAGGGCGACAGCGTCCGCGTCCGATCGCGGCGGGGCTGCGTCGTGGCGCCGGTTCGCTTCGATCCCGGACTGCGCCCCGGTCTCGCGTTTCTCACCGTGCATTTCCACGAGCAGGTGGCCACCAACGACTTGACCATCGACGCCGTCGATCCGAAGTCGGGCACGTCGGAGTTCAAGGCCACGGCCATTTCCATTGAGAAGTGTCTGGAGAACTAATTGGATCTTCACCTAACCGCCGCCCAACCCACTGCCGAAGAGAGAGCCGCTGTTGATGCTGAGTTGGGTCCGCCGGAATCGGGCTGGGACGGGGGTGCGCGGCAGATCGCGACGGATGGCCGCGCCGCGTTTGGGGGCCACGAATCGCGCTCCCGGCGGCACCTGCTGCTGCCGGTTTTGCATGCGATCCAGGAGCGCATCGGCTGGATCAGTCCCGGCGCGCTGAATTACGCATCGCTGCGCCTGGACGTCGCACCGGCCGAAACCCACGGCGTAGCGTCTTTCTACGCGATGTTCTCGCTCTCGCCGCGTCCTCCCGTGGTGGCGCACGTTTGCGACGACATCGTGTGCATGGCGCGCGGAGCGGCATCCATGTGCTCCGAACTCGAACGGAACCTCGGCCCGACGGGTAAGCCTTGCGCCGATGGCCGCGCCGTCTGGTTGCGCAGTCCCTGTCTGGGTTTGTGCGAACGCGCGCCCGCGGCTCTGATCACGGCTGCCGGTGAAAATCCACGCGAGCGCGTTCTCGCGCCGGCGGCGGCGGGCGCAATTGAGGCTCTGGTGGACGATGCCGTGGCGGGAAGACTGCCCGCCGAAATCGATGTGCTGAGCACGGAGCGGTCGCTTCCTCAGGCGGGCCAGCCGCAGCTTCACCTGCTCCATCGCATCGGAGACGTGGACGCGACCAGCCTCGAAGAGTATCAGCTAACGGGCGGCTATCAAGCGCTACGCCGTGCGTTCGACCTGGGCCCGGAGGGAGTGATCCGCGAAGTGATCGAGTCGCGGCTGCTCGGGCGCGGTGGCGCTGCGTTTCCGACGGGGAAAAAATGGGAGGCGCTGCTCCTGAACAAACGCCCGCCCCACTACGTCATCTGCAATGCCGACGAATCCGAGCCGGGCACCTTCAAGGACCGGGTGGTGATGGAGGGCGATCCGTTTGCGCTGCTCGAAGGCATGACCATCGCGGGTCTGGCCACCGGCGCCGAGCAGGGATACATTTACATCCGCGGCGAATATCCGTTCGCCACCGAGCGGCTGCGCCACGCGATCCGAGCGGCGCGCGCCGGCGGATTCCTTGGGCGTGATGTACTCGCCCGCGGTTTCGATTTCGACATCGAGCTGCGCCGGGGCGCGGGCGCCTACATCTGCGGCGAGGAGACCGCGCTATTCAACTCGATCGAAGGCTATCGCGGCGAGCCTCGCAACAAGCCGCCCTTCCCGACCCAGGCCGGTCTGTTCCGCCAGCCGACCGTGGTCAACAACGTGGAAACGCTCGTCAACATTCCGGAAATTATTTTGCGGGGTGGCGCGGCGTACGCGAGCATCGGCACGGAACGCTCGGCGGGTTACCGCCTGTTCTGCCTGTGCGGGCACGTCGCGCGGCCCGGCGTGTACGAGGTGCCGTTCGGCCCGACCCTTCGCCAGATGATCGATCTGGCAGGAGGCGTGGCAGGCAACGGACGGCTCCAGGCCATTCTGCTGGGCGGCGCGGCGGGGGCGTTCGTCGCGCCGAAGGAACTCGACACGCCGCTGACGTTTGAAGGCACGCGTGCCATCGGCGCGACGCTCGGTTCCGGCGTCATCATGCCGCTCGACGATAGCGTCGACCTCAAGCCGATCCTTCTTCGCATCGTCGCCTTCTTCCGCGACGAAAGCTGCGGCCAGTGTGTTCCCTGCCGGATTGGTGCAGTTCGTCAGGAGGAGGCGTTGCACCGTCTGATTGCCGGCCGGCCACTGGGTTCGATCGAAAAAGAAATCGGCGCGCTGCGGGAAATGGGGCAGGCGATGCGCGACGCCTCCATTTGCGGCCTCGGCCAGACCGCTTCGAGCGCTCTCGAATCCGCGCTGAACCGTTGGAGCTTATTCTCATGACTGCGCCCTCTCCTCTGATTCCGATCCCTCGCGGTCCGGTTCCCGAGCCTCCCGCGCCCCGTGCGCGCCGCCGGATCGACATCACAATCGACGGCCGGCCCGTCTCGGTTCCCGAAGGCGCTACGATTCTCGACGCCGCCCGCGGCATCGGGATCGAGACGCCGACGCTGTGTTACCTCGAAAGTCTCACGCCCGTGAATGTTTGCCGCGTGTGCGTGGTGGAGCTCGAAGGATCACGCGCGCTGGTGCCGGCGTGCTCGCGCAAAGTCGAGCCGGGCATGGTGATCCACACGGATTCCGAGCGGGTGCGGCTCAGCCGCCGCCTGGTGCTCGAGTTCCTGGCTTCGTCGGTGGACGTTTCGACCGCGCCCGCGTTTCAGGGCTACATGGCGCGCTACGACGCGCATCCCGAACGCTTCGGCGCTTCGGCGGAAACCGTCGAGCAGCCCCCGAAGATCGACAACGATCTGTACATGCGGGATTACTCGAAGTGCATCCTCTGTTACAAGTGCGTGGAGGCGTGCGGCGTGGACGCGCAGAACACGTTCGCGATCGCGGTCGCCGGACGCGGGTTCTCCGCGCACATCGCCACCGAATTCGAGGTTCCGCTCCCGGATTCCGCCTGCGTGTATTGCGGCAACTGCATTGGCGTGTGCCCCACCGGCGCGCTGATGTTCAAGAGCGAATACGACATGCGCGAGGCCGGGACGTGGGATGAGTCCCGCCAAATCCAGACTGACACCATCTGTCCGTATTGCGGCGTCGGCTGCGATCTCACGGTTCACGCGCAGGACGACAAGATCGTGCGTGTGACGTCGCCCCTGGATCATTCCGTGACGCACGGGAATTTGTGTATCAAGGGAAGATTCGGGTGGCAGTTTGTGGAGATTCAGAAGGCGCCGAACGGCGGGTAGCTACCATTTTAGCCCCTGGAACATCACGATATCGGAATCCACCTCGGATACCGACGCGTAGACAGATCTCCCGTCCTTCGACCAGCCGATTCGCCGCGCGATCACCACGCTTCTCGGGCTGAAATCGGTCAGCTTGCGCCATTGGCCCCCCGCAGTGGAGAGTGCCCAGAGGTTGCTGGTGGAACCGTCGGTGAGCGGCATCGCCAGCCACTTGCCATCCGGGGAGAGATACGGCTGAAGATTTGCCGCATCGACCGGAACACGCGCTCCGGCAACCCGACCGATCACCTCCGAGGGGCCGTTCTCCGGACGGGCCACGCGAATCTCGAAGTCCCAGGCGCCGGTGGCTTGCGTCAGGATCTTGAGATAGTACAGCGCGGAGCCGTCGGGAGCCACTGCGCAGCCGACTGCATTGTCACCCCGCACCTCAACGGGCTGACCACCCTCGATCGGCACCTTTCGGATGTGGTAGATCTCGTTCCCATCGTTCGAATAATAGATCCACTTCCCGTCGCCGGACCAGCAGGCCCACGCGCCGATCGTCCCCAGGCCCCGCGGTTCGCTGCCGTCCGGTTTCACCAGCCAAAGTGTGACATCGGACGTCGGGGAGTTCCGGTTCGACAGATAATTGATCAGGTCACCGCGCGGCGACCAAAACGGTACGGCGACCACGTAACGAGGGTCGGACTCGCGCGTGACCGCGCGCATTTCCCCATCCGCTACCCGGGCGGCCCAAACGTTGGCGTGACCGCCGTTGTCGGAGAGAAACACGACCTCGGTCTCATCCGGACTCACGGAGAGGGTCTGCACTTGCCCGGTCTGCCTGGTAATCCGAACGCCACGACGCGCATTCTCAGCCGGCGCACCGGTGACCGGGAATTTCCAGACGTCGGATTGCGTGCGCACCCGGCTGACCACCACATGGCCTTGCGCGTCGATGTCGGGGGACTCATAGGAAGACTCGCCAAAGGTCAGCTGCGACGGTGTCGCGCCCGCTAGGGGAACCGTCCACAGACTGTTCGTGGTGGGATACGGCAGAGTGCTTCCGCGAGAGGAGCTGACGATGAGACCGGAACCGTCCGGGAGCCATGCGAAGCCCTGGAAAGTAACCTCGCCAGCGATCCGGCGCACTTCGCCGCCGGAAGCGCCGGTGACCATCAGATTCGTGGAAAAGCTTGTGCCGGCGCCCTCCTGGATAAACGCGAGCTGGCGGTCATCCGGAGACCAGCGGGGATTGGATAAAAGGCCGCCGGACAACTTCGTTACGGTGCGCGTGCTGGATTGATCGCGGGCGGCGACGGCAAGTTCCGTTGCGCCGTCTTGAAACCGGAAGAACGCGAGACTCTTTCCGTCGTGACTCAGATCGCCCGAGCCCAGCGCGGTGACGAGACGCCTCGGTGTGCCGCCCAGCGCCGGAACCTCCCAGATCGCTCCCGGTTCGCCGGCTTGCGCCCCCGGCGTGTAGTAGATCAAGCTGCCCGAATCCGGCGACCACCGCGGGCCGTAGTGATCCACATCGTCTTTGGTCACCACCAGCGGAGCGCCGCCCGCCAGCAGCCGTAGCCAGATTTGGCGCCTGCCAGCGGCCTCGGCGACAAACGCGACGGTCTTGCCGTCCGGCGAAATGGCCGGCGATTCCTCCAGCCCGATAGCATCCGTCAGCCGTTGTAGGCGCACATTTTGCGCAGGCGCCGGATTGACGATCCCGGCGCGCAGAAACCAGCCGGCCAAACCTGCCGCCGCGACAATGGCCGCCAGAGCCCCTGTCCACCCCGCGCGCCATCGCTGTGGCATGGCGATGGCCGCCGATGAGGTGGTATCCTGTTGCTTCCGCGCCGCGCGCCGGAGATCCACCACCAGGTCCCGCGTGGACTGGTAGCGCTCGGCGGGATCCTTCTCCAGCGCCTTTTCGACCGCCATCCGCAGCGCCAGTGGAATCTCTTCGCCGAGCGGATCGGGCTTTCCGTGAATTACCGTTTGCAGCAAGTCGAGACTCGTCGCTCCGGTAAACGGCCGCCGGCCCGCGAGCGCTTCGTAGAGAACCACGCCGAACGAGAAAATGTCACTGCGCGCGTCCAGACGCTGGCCCGAGGCCTGTTCCGGAGACATGTACGCAATGGTCCCTACGATCACGCCGGGACGTGTGTGCCCCTCGATCAACGTTCGGGTTGCCTCGTCTTCCCCGCCCTCGGCCAGCTTCGCCAAACCGAAGTCGGCGAGCTTGGCGTAACCGTTCTTGGCGATCAATATGTTCGCGGGCTTGATGTCGCGATGCAGAATGCCGGCGGCGTGCGCGGCGGCCAGTCCGTCGGCGACACCCGCCAGCAGATCCACGATCTGCCGCCAGGTGCGCTTCTCGCGCGACCAATCGCGCAGCGTGCCTCCGTCGATGAACTCGGTGACCAGGTACTGGCGTCCCTCGAATTCGCCCGCCTCGAACACCGTCAGGATATGAGGATGGTTCAGCGCCGACGCCATCTCCGCCTCGCGCTGGAAGCGGCGGCGCGCGGTGGCATCGGCCAGTTCCAGAGAGAGAAACTTGATCGCGACGGGCCGGTTCAGGCGCGTGTCGAGCGCGCGGTACACTTCGCCCATGCCGCCCTGGCCCAGTTTGGCTTCGATGCGGTACGGCCCGAGTGAGGCGATCGCGCCGGTTGGGTTCGGGCCGGGCTCAGTGCGGTCTGCGCTCATGGCCGCTTGGTAGTTGCTTGGGATTATAGCAGACGGGCCGATTTACACGGTTCCCGACCTCACCGTTCACGCGCAGGACGACAAGATCGTACGTGTGCCGTCGCCCCTGGATCATTCCGTGACGCACGGGAATTTGTGTATCAAGGGGCGTTTCGGTTGGCAGTTTGTGGAGATCCAGAAGGCGCCGGCGGACAGGCGTTAGCCGCGAGGCCGGCCGTTGCCGTTACCTTTTCTAAACGAGTCCAGAAAAGCCTTGTGGGCTTTCTCCAAATCCAGTTGGCGCTTTCCGAGCTTGTTCACGATCCCGATGCCGGCCTCGACCAGTTTCCGCGTCGCTTCGAAACGCTTATCCCACTTTTGCTCGGCCTTCCCCATTCGCTCCTCTGCCGCTTTGTGGCGCACGGCAATCTCGTGAAGGATGGCCTCAATCCTTTCGAACCGCTCTCTGACCTCCGGTTCCATCAGCACCAATGTATCACGCCCCCGAGAGACGCCTGAGCAAGCGGATCTGCCCGGCGTGGTACAGATCGTGCGCAGCCGCTCCGCGGATCAGGTGTAGTGTCGCGCGGTCCAAATTGGAGGGAAGTTGAGCGATCGCCCGCCGCAGCTCGCGATGCTCGGCCACCAGGATATCGACGTCGTTCTTCCATGCCTTCTCGCTCAGCTCCACGGGACGCTTGAAAAAGTTGCTGCCCTTGAGCACGAAGGAGCCGCGTTTTTCGCCGGTGATGCGCCGCCGCACCACGTATTTCCAGTACGCCGCGTGCAGCGTCAACTCCCAGATGTTGTGACGGCCCGCCGCCGGGCGCCACGCCGCCTGCCGCGCCGTGACACCGCGAATCGAGGCGCGCAGGTTCGGGCCGTGCCAGGATTTCTTGTCGAAGGCCTCGTCGAGCAGATCGAGCGCACAGGACGCGGCGGCATCCTTACTGGTTTCAGCAAACGCTGCCGCCGCGTTCCGTTGTGCGCGTTTACTGGAGAGCAGCTGTTCCACTTTTCACCTCCGGGAAGACGATAATATCAGCATGACACGACGCACTCTGACCAAAGCCGCCATGCTCGGCCTCGGCGCCGGCTGGAAATTCCCGGCATTCCCCCAGGCGGCCAAGCCGCCGAAGGTCGAGCCGGTGACCGGTTACGCGGCCGATTTCATCGTCAACACGCGCTACCAGGACCTGCCCGGCGAGGTCATTGAGCTCGCCCGGAAATCCATTCTCGACGGGCTGGGGCTGGCGTTGTGCGGCTCGGCGGCGAAGTCCGGCGAGATTGTTCGAAACTACATCAAGTCGGGCGGGTTCGCGGGCGGCGGCGCCACCGTGATTGGCTCGGCGCTCAAGGCGCCTGCGCGGTTTGCGGCCTTCGCCAACGGGGTAGGCATTCATGCGGACGATTACGACGACACGCAACTCGCGGTCGCCGAAGATCGAGTCTACGGACTGCTGACACATCCGACCGCGCCCGTGCTTCCCGGCACGTTGGCGCTCGCCGAGCTCCGTTCGATGTCCGGGCGCGATCTGATGCTGGCCTACAACATCGGCGTCGAAGTGGAGTGCAAGATCGCCGAGGCCATCGCGCCGCGGCACTACGAGGAAGGCTTCCACACCACCGGCACCGTGGGTGTATTCGGGTCCGCGGCCGCCGCCGCCAAGCTGTATGGTCTGGATCGCGCGAAAGTGCTGGTCGCCTTGAGTGTCGCGGCGAGCGAAGGGGCCGGCCTGCGCGAGAATTTCGGCACGATGACCAAGCCTTTCCACGCCGGACGCGCGGCTGAGAACGGCGTCGTGGCGGCGGACATGGCCCGGCTGGGATGGACCGCGGCGGACACGATTCTCGAAGCGCCGCGCGGATTCTTCCATGCCGCCGGGGGAGGTTACGATCCGAACGCCATCATGGGGAAACTCGGCAAGCCCTGGGCGTTCGTCTCCCCGGGCATTTCCATCAAGCCGTTCCCTTCGGGTTCGCTTTCCCATCCGGGCATGAGCGAAATGCAGGACCTGATCCGCGAGCACCACATCACCGCGGACCAGGTGGACCGCGTGACAGTGGGCACCAGTCATAACACGCCCAACGCGCTGATCCATCACCATCCCACCGACAACCTGCAAGCGAAATTCAGCATGGAATTCTGCATGGCGTCGCTGCTTCTATATGGCAAGGCGGGCCTCAGCGAATTCACCGACGAAGTTGTCAACCGGCCCGCCGTTCAGGAAATGATCAAGCGGGTCGACTTCGTAGTGGACCCAGTAGCCGAGGCCGCCGGCTTCAACAAAATGACCACCATCATCCACATCAAGCTCAAAGACGGGCGAACTGTTTCGGGCCGCGCCGATTTCGCCAAGGGTAGCCCCGCCAATCCGATCTCGTATGAGGACGTCGGCGCGAAGTTCGCGGACTGCGCCGCGTTCGCGAAGTGGCCGGCCGCCAAAGCCAAAGCCGTCGTGGAGATGGTTCGCAAGCTCGAAGACATTCCCAGCGTCCGGGCGTTGACGGCGCTTTGCGCTCAGGGATGAGCGTCCGGCTGCCGGCGAAATACGAACGCGTTTGCCAGGGCGAAGTTCAAAAGCCCCGTCATGGCGATGGCGATCAGGTTCGAGACGAGCAGGGGCAGACCGGCGCTTTCCTTTAACAAAAACGTGAAGAATGTGTTGAAACTGATAGATACCAAGCCGTTTGCCAGGTGAAAACGCAACAGCCGGCGCCACCGGCCGGAAGCCGGCAGGCCCCGCCAGGTCCACGTTTCGTGCCATGCGAAGTTGTGCAGGACTGCCGTTTCGACGGCGATCATCGTTGCGACGACGTAGTCCATCCCCAGCAGCCGGGCGCAAAGCCACAGCGCGCCGAGCTGGCACGCCACGCCTGCCACGCCGACCGTGTTAAATCGCAACCAGCGCTTCAGCATGCCCATGGTCAGGACCTGGTCTCGGCGCGATACAGGTGCGCGGTGTGCCTGGCGATGGACCACACCAGCGCTCCGCACATTCCGGCGATCCCAATGGCGCCCCCTACGTCGAACAGCAGGTAGTGCCTCGCGCCGAATGCCACGACCGGTTTATTCAGCAGCGCGAGATTTCCCGCAATCAGAAGCAGCCGCAGCTCCGTGGGACCGAACGCGGCGAAGGACATGTGAAACTTGCCCATCGTGTAGGTGGCCAGGTAAACCTCGATGCTGAGAAGTAAGTACGCCACCAGGAGGCCCGCGGCGATGGGCTCGCTCATGTATCCGGAGAGAGCCAGTCCGGCGAATAGAAAGAGGCTCCCGCACGCGTCCAGAATGTGATCCACGTAGAAGCCGTAGCGGGGCCGCTGGCGGTCTCGTACTCGGGCGAGCGTGCCGTCCAGGCTGTCGCCGAACCAATTCAAAATAAGGAACATGCTCGCCAGGATCAGGCCGGCGCGCGCATACGAGAGACCCGCGCCCAGCAACGAAACGAACCCAAGCGCGGTCAAATGGTCGGAATTCACCCAGGCGGGCATACGGCGCGCCAGCCAGATCAAGGCCTTCTTTTCAACGGAAGCCAGAGCGCCGTTGTTGGAACGCTCGGCTGGCCGGAAGTCGGTGGTTGTCTCCATTACCTCTCCTTCTCACACGTGAAAGAAGGAAAAACCGAGAATGGTTACAGGACCCAAGTGAACTTCCCGACCACATCCTGGTCTCTGGTGCTGGCGGCCAGGCAGCCCACCCCGGGTGCGTCACGGGTGGCCCTGGAAAGGCTGTGCGAACTGTATTGGTATCCGGTGTATGGCTACATCCGCTCGCGCCGCGGCTCGCCGGAGGACGCCCGCGACCTCACGCAGGAGTTTTTCTTTCGCCTGCTGGACAAGCACTATCTCGACGCGATCGACGCCCCACGCGGACGCTTTCGGTGGTTCCTGCAAGCGGCGGTCAAGAATTTTCTATCGAATGAATATGACAGCAACCGGGCCCAAAAACGTGGCGGCGGCCAGATACTTCTGTCGCTGGATATGGATCGCGCAGAGAATATGTACCGGCTGGAACCGGTGGATCGCTCGACACCGGAGAAACTTTTCGATCGCCAGTGGGGCCTGCTGGTGCTGAACCGCGCCATGGAACGTTTACGCGAGGAGCAAGAAAAATCCGGCAAGAGCGCGCACTTCGACCAGTTAAAGCAATACCTCGTGGGCGACGACGACCAGGCGTCCTACCGGGACGCCGCCCGCTCGATGGACACCACCGAAGGCGCCGTCAAGGTGGCGGTTCACCGGCTGCGGCGGCGCTTTGCCGAGACATTGCGCGCCGAGATCGCCGAGACGGTTCGCGACCAGACCGAAGTCGATGCCGAACTTCGATTTCTGATGAGTGCATTGGGATGAAACCCCAGGCACGATGCCCGAAGTGTGGCGGTGAAATCCCGGCCGGATCGCCGGGTGGAATGTGCCCGCAGTGCCTGCTGGGCCTGGCGGCGCAGCCGGCGCGGACCGCGCGCCTCAAAACAGAGACGAGCCGCGCGATCCCGAGGGCGCTGGTGCTCGATGGCCTCCGCCGGATGGGCTGGGTGGGCATGGCGCTGGCCGTCACCGCCCTGGGCGTGCTGATGAGCGGATTCTATGTTCAGCCGGGTTGGGTGAATCCGGCGACCGCCCCGCTGTCCTATACGGTCGCCGTGCTGGGCATCGTCCTGACTGGTCTGATTCTTTTCGCACTGCCATACCTGCGCTGGCGCGATCCGGTGGTGGCTCTGGACTCAGGACTCGTCTTACAGGTGGCGGCGGGGCTTTTCATCTCGATGTCCGAGAACTCGATCCCTTACACCGGGGCGGAACCAATCCGCAGCAGCTCATCCGTGGCGGTCTGGATCGCGGTATTCGCCCTGACGGTGCCATTGAGCTTTGCCAAGGCGCTCATCGCGGCTTTGGCGACGGCGTCGATGGGGCCCATCGGTCTGGGCATACAGATCCTTCTCGGAAACGTGCCTCAACCTCAGGCGGCGTTGTGGCTGGTTCTGTTTTCGCCCTTGTACCTGATGGCGGGGGCCTCCACGCTGTTGGGCAGGCTGATCTACCGGCTCGCGAGCGAAGTCAAGGCGGCCAGGGAATATGGAGGCTACCAACTCGTGTCCCGGCTTGGCCACGGCGGCATGGGAGAGGTCTGGAAGGCGCGACACCACTTGATCGGCCGCGAGGCGGCTGTGAAGCTGATCCGCCCGGAAATGTTTGAGACGGAACCGGGCGACATTCTGGCCGCGCTGCGGCGCTTCGAGCGCGAGGCCAGTGCCACGGCATCCTTGCACTCGCCCCACACCGTTTCGCTGTACAACTATGGCCTGAGCGATGACGGCCTTCTCTATTACGTGATGGAATTGCTGCACGGCCACGACCTGGAGACACTGGTGGACCGGTTCGGCCCGGTTCCCGCGGCGCGCGCCATCCACATTCTGATTCAAGTGTGCGACTCGCTCGCGGAAGCGCATCAGGCGGGGCTCATTCACCGGGACATCAAGCCGGGAAATATTTTGTTATGCCCCATGGGAACCAGTTGCGACTTCGCCAAAGTGGTGGACTTCGGCCTAGTGCAACCCATGGATTCCGGCCGCGTCATACAGAGCACCCAAGCGCTCGGCGGCACGCCCGGGTACATGGCTCCAGAACTCCTGGCAGGCAAGCCCGCGAATCCACGCGCGGACATCTACAGCCTGGGTTGTGTGGCGTACTGGCTGCTCAGCGGAACCCAGCTCTTCGATGCACCCACGACGCCCTTGATGATGCAGGCTCAACTCGCGCAGAGCCCCCAGCCTCCTTCGACGCGCACCGATAACCCGATTCCGGCCGCGCTCGAAACGGCGGTGATGGCCTGCCTGGACAAGGACCCCGCACGCAGGCCCGCGTCCGCGCCGGAACTCTCTTCCCGGTTGCAGGCCTGCCCGCTGGAACGCCCCTGGACCCGGCTCGATGCCGAGCGCTGGTGGGCGGTGGGGTCGGCTCCCACCCTGTAACCTTTCCTTACCTTCCCTTCTTTCCCATGTGTCGGCGGGTTGCCGATAAAAACAAGTAAAAGGGAGGAAAATCATGATAAGCAAGAAACATTTCGCTACAGTTTTCGCGGCGGCGGCGTTGGCGGTTCCGCTCTCCGCGCAGGACCGGCCCTACGCGGGCCATGGCTACGGATACTTCGGCCTCGGCGGAACCCAAGGGACCAACTTCGGCAAGTTGCTGAACGCCGGCGGCGGCGGGGAGGCGTTCCTGTACAAGGGGCTGGCCGCTGGCGCAGACGTTGGATACCTCGGTTCCTACAACAACTTCCAAAGCGACGGATTCGGCCTCGCCTCATTCAACGGGTCCTATCACTTTGTGAAAGACCGGGATCAAAAGTTCGCGCCGTTCGTTACCGCCGGATACTCGCTCGCATTTCGAAACGATACGGCCAATATGACCAACCTCGGCGCGGGATTCAATTACTGGTTCAGCCACCGCGTGGGGCTTCGCGTGGAGTACCGGGACTATTTCACCGTGAACGACCCCCACATCCACACAGTCCGGTTCGGTGTCACCTTCCGTTGAGAGCGGCAGGCAGCTATGATCAGCACGGCATTGTTGATCGCGGGACTGGCGGGCGCACTGTTTGCATTCGGCGAAGCTGGGGCCGATTCTGAGACGTTGCCGCCCGCCAGGGCGCCCGAGACGCGCGAAACACGTGTCATTGCGCTTCTCCAGAATCCGTTTCTCAACCGCATCATCGGGCCCGGGGACGGCTGGCGCATTGCCCTCGGGGGGCTCATGGCCGGGCAGGGATTCGCACTCGGTCCGGAATATCGCCGGTCCGATCTGTTCCAGGGGGAGCTTCAGTTGCGGACGTCGCTGCGGGCATCCTTCAAGAAATCGTATCTCGCCGATTTCGAGTTGCAGCTCCCCCGGCTGGCCGGCGGCAAAGCGTTTCTGGATTTTTCCACCGCGCACGGAAGGTACACGGACATGGAGTATTTCGGCCAGGGACCGAAGTCGCGGATCGAGGATCGCACGGCGTTCCAGTTGGAGGATACATCGGTTCAACTGCGCGTTGGCGGCCGGGCCACGAGAAAACTCAAAGCCGGCATGTTAGGCGCCTTCACCGCGGTGAATGTAGGTCCGAGCACTTACGGTCGCGTGGTTCCGCCGGGAACTCCGGGCGGCGACCGGCAAACCAGTTTCGTGCATGGTGGAGGGTTCCTGGAATTCGACTACCGCGACACTTCATACAGACCGACGCGCGGCGGCAATTACACGGCGAATTACCAATGGTTTTCGGATCGAAATCTGGGCCTGCACGATTTCCGCCGGCTCGAGCTCGACGCCCAGCAGTATATTCCGCACTTCAGCGACAAGCGTGTGATCGCGCTGCGGGCCAAGACCGTGCTCACGGATGCGCCGGCGGGGAACGTGGTTCCGTTCTACATGCAACCTACGTTGGGCGGAGGGGATTCTTTGCGGGGCTTTGAACAGTTCCGCTTCTACGGCGACAACTCGCTGCTGCTCACGGGCGAGTATCGTTTCAAAGTTCTCAGCAATCTGGACACTGCGCTATTTGTGGATGCCGGCAAAGTGTTCCCACGGTGGCGGCAGCTCAACCTCAAAGATCTGGAAACATCGGCCGGTTTCGGCTTCCGGTTCAATGTCCGGAACCGCGTTTTCCTGCGCCTCGACACGGCATTCAGCAGAGAGGGGTATCAGGTATGGCTACGGTTCAACAATATTTTCTGATTCATCCAGGAATTCGGCAGCGTTGCGGTAACGTTTTTCCGGTTTTGCTTCTTTCCGTGGTGACCCAGTCAGGAGGCAACCGATGATGGAAAACTCAAATCCCAAGCTTCAGACAAAAGGAGGCTCCGTCTTTTGGCTCCAGCCGTCCGTGTGGTTCAGCACGGGCCTGCTGGTGTGGCCGGCCCTGGCCTCCACCGCCCAGACAGCGGTTGGCCAGGAGCTCGCTCTGGGGCTGCTCGCCGGCTTGCACGGCGCGTCCTACGGCGCTTACAAGGATTCGCCCCACGAGTCGTTCCTGTCAGTACGTTTCGTCCGTGAGCTGGCTATCGCTTTGCTGGTTGCTTTGTCGCTGGCTTTGCTCCAGCCGGCTCAGTCTCCGTTCATATTCTTCGTCACAACATTTACCGTGACGCGAATGATCACGGAGTTCTGGAAACTGTTTGTGCGCGTGGAGCCGCAGGGCGGCTATCGCATCCCGACGCAATTTCACTGGCTGCGCGGCGTGGTCCAACGCCGGTCCATAAGGCTGGTGGCGGGAGCCGGATGGCTGGGCGCCATCTATGGCACCTACTGCCTCTTCAAGCTGCTGCCGCACGACTTGCCACGCCTGGCCGTGGGATGCGCCGTCGGCGGAGGATTTGGACTGGTGGAGGCAATTGCCGGCGCCTATAAAGACGGAAGCATCGAAGGATTCTCCCCGTGGAAGTTTCTCAAGAGTCCGGTGTTTTGCGCCATCGGCGGCCTGCTGGCCGCGTGGCACACCGGCACCTTGATATTTCTGATGCTGGCGGCTTATGGCTCCAGCCGGATGTTTCTTGAGCTGTTCTTTAAGATCTTGCCCCGCGATTATGCGCCGGGAAAGTTTCCTTCCATGATCGGATCCTTTCCCGAGTGGTTGGTGCTGCGCAAACATTTTCTTCTGCCTTACGGAGTTACATGGTTATGCTGGATCACACTGTTGCTGCAATAGGAAGACTGAGCGGACTGCTGGCGATATCGGCCGCAGCATTCCCGCAAATTGTTCCGGTTTCAAACCAGGTCGCGAAGCGCGTGGAGTATCACTACGTGCTCTCCGCGCGAGTCAGGCCGCTGCTTTTTTGGATTGGCCGCGACAACGTCGGCCGCGGGCGGATCAGTTGGACTGAGGCCCTCAACGGCGGACGCGAACTCGAACTGTTGATCGGAACCGACCCCGACCGCGTGCCCATGCGAATCAATCGGTGGGGGTATATCAGCGAGTTTGTTCACGAGGACGAGGCACGCGTAACCGGCATCATGACCAGGTCCGACGAGGAAACCGTCGACGAGGCCAAACGGAAGGTGGAAAGGCGTGAGGGCTCGGGCGATCCCTACCAGGCGATCCGAACCCGCTTTCAGGCGGGCGAATCGATCACCACTGCCACTAACTTGATGCTGCCGCAAACGGTGACCTACCGGTCGCTCGAGACCGTCCTCGAAAGCATCCAGGGCGCGAACGGCTTGGAGCGCCGGGTTCCTCTGCCGGAGAACGCCGACGTTGGCTTCCTGACCGCTGTCGCGGGCCTGATTCAGGAAAGCGTCCAGATGCATCGCCAACACGACGCGCTGGCGCGCAACGTGACCCGGGCCTACCTGTTCGACAGTCGCCCGTACCAGCTGAAGCTGCGTTCGTCCAAATCTCTGGCCGGATTCCGGCTCGATGGCGTTCCGTGCAACGTCCTTGAGAGCGAATTCCAGGTGTTGAATCGCGCGACGGGTCACGTCGCGGAATTTCGGATAGCCTACGGCGTCGAGCCACCCATGTCCGGGGTGCCCGTTCGTGTGGTTTTCCGCCCGAAATGGTGGTTCGAGGCAGAGCTCAACCTAACCGGCGGATCGGAACGTTAGCCATGGAACTGTGGCACCACGCAACGCCCTTTCAGATTTTTGCCTGGTGCTATTTGCTGGCGCTCGCGAGCGCCTTCATCCCATGGCTAAACAGTGAGGTGATCGTGCTCTCATTGGCCGCGCTCACCCCTACCCTGGCCGGGCAAGTGACGCTGGTGCTGGCCGCGACGGTGGGACAGATGACCGGTAAGAGCACGTTGTACTGCGCCGGGCGAAGGTTGGTGAAGCTTCCATGGCTGCTTCGGACCACTGGCTCCTGGCGCCAGAAGCTAGCGGAGCGGAAGCTGGGCGGCATGACTCTACTCCTCATCAGCGCCACTCTCGGGATTCCGCCATTCTACGCGGTGTCCGTGCTCGCCGGCAGTCTCGGCATCGGCTTTCGAAGTTTCGTGGCCGCCGGCACGTGCGGCCGCTTCCTGCATTACGTGGCCCTGGTTTTCGCTCCGCGGCTCCTGTGGCAACTCTTCCACTAAGGGATTCGCGCTCAGGGATGAACGTCCGGCGGGCGGCCGAGGGCTCTGTCTCGAGTCTGCCTCAAGGTGGTCTCGAGCGAGCCCTTGGCCCTCCGCTTGACCAGACCGTGCGTGCCGGGCAGCGGCTTTCGCGAGAGCGAAATCACCTGGCACTCGGCGTACACCGACGATCCGGTCTGGCGCAGCCGCCAGTAGGAATTGACCCGCCACAGGATTCCGTGATCCTTGCCTTCCGGCAGCAAATCCGCATAGGGAGCCCGTCCCTTGCCGCTCTCGCGAATCGAATACGACCGCGAGTCGATCAGGGTGTCGTCATCCGCCGTGCGGAACACAACCCGCGAGCGGATGTCGAACGCGAAATGAAGCCCGAGGGTTTCGGCGCGCTCGGCGATCAGTTTGACGTCGTACTGCTTTTCCTCCGTGCGCGACGCGGATGCGGCTTTGAGGTCCGGAGCGTAGATCTGCGCATAATGTTCGTAGTCTTCGAGGACGCCTCGAACGTCGGCCACCGTCGCTTCCAGGATTCGGATCGCGCCGATCCAATGATGGATGTAGCCGCCAGGCACGTCGTTTTCTCCTGCGCTGTTTCCCTTCGGGTTGAGATCCACCAGCGTCGCCGTTTCCTTGCCGACGTCGAGCATCGGGCGCGCAGCCGCGTCGCCGCGCTCAAATCTTTCTATGTATTTCTCCCAGGCCACAACCGTGTTGGGGTGCAGTTCGGCCGTGAAGACGCCACACAGAGCGACTCCCGGCGCGAGAGCGAGGATCGCAACCTGTCTGATGCGGACGGCCATATAGTCTATTAGAGCGTGTTCGAATAATGATATAACGGGCCGAGTGGCAGTCCCTTCGTTCGCGCCCCGCTTCCGCGAGCGGAACACGGCTCTTTATCGGCTCGCCCATTGGCCGATCTGGATCTTCGTGTTTTTCATCGCACCGGGGCCGCTGACGTTTGACTTGTTCGAGCATGGCTTCGACAACCGCATGGCCACGTGGCTCGGCGTCGTGCTCCTGGCGACGGGAATCGCGGGGCTGCGCGGACGGCTGCCGGGGGTTGAGCCGCGACCCTACATTCTCCGGTTTACCGAAGACAAACCGAATCCGCTGTACCGGCGCGTCTGCTACACGATGGCCTGGAGCGACCTGATCACCTTCGAGACAGTCAAAAGCCGGACCACCTGGCGTTTATTGGGGTGGAGGTTGCGTGGTCCTGGGCAATGCGTGCAAAGGAAGAGATCGCCGTCGAGCATCACCTGCTCGTGTTGTTGAGACCCGTAGACGACCACGGCGGAACACACTTCCTAGAGCCAGGATCATTGCCAAGAGGCTTGCAATACATGTCGCGCGCCACTCTGGCCCGCCATCATAGATGAGCGTGATTTGGCAGTCTCCGTTGCATTGCGGCTTGAACGCAAGAAATCCCAAACCGTCTTTCTCAACATTCTGAGTGCGACCGTTGACTTCCGCGCGCCACCCCGGACCATAGGTCATCTGTATAGAGATAGTCTGGTCTGGACGCAAATACGCGTGAACCAACGCTGTATGGTAGTTTGCCCAGACTAACAATGCTTCCGGCAGTTCCGCATCATCAAGTGCTCTCACGTAGGCTCGGATTTCCCCAACATCCAACCCATGGATGGGCACATGTTTGACCAATGCGCCATCTGGCACCACGTGCGCCAAAGAATTGGAGCGGGCCGGGACTGCATAGATCGTATCACCGCCCTCGCGCCATACTGCCTGCAGGGTCCCGTCAAACTTTCGAGGGTTGGCAAATGGCTTGTAGTAGATTCCGATGCCTTGGTCCGGCACCAAGATCGCATGGGCTCCAAGGGCCTTTAGCCACAAGATACTTATCTCAGGCCCGACGTCTCCGACGTCTTCACCCCTGTGAATCACATAGTATGCGATGCGCATTACAAAATTGGGCAGCATCGTCTCATGGCCGCCAAACAGTTGCGGGATGTCGGTGAAGTCATTGAAGTGAAATGAATGGGAACCCGAGATATCCACCCTCTCGCCACCCATGTTTTGCTCCATCCAGCGGGCAGCTCGATAAGCCGGGGTCAAGGTCATGTCCTGGGACCTTATCTCACGATGCGCGTAGTTTAGGACATGGCGATACTGAAGTGCCAGCCCAATAATCAGGATTGCTGCGGCTGTTCCAATCAGCCGGGGCGCTTTGAATTTCAATACCTCCGATATGCCGAAGACTCCGAAAAGCGCCCAACCCATATCCATCGCCAATTGATAGCGATGCGGCTGAGGAACAACATACATTTCCCAATCGCCGCCCAAAACAACGATGCCGCTGCATACGAGCGTAAACAGTAAGACAAAGCGCAACCACGGAGACCTGAAGTGCCTAGTAAGCCACCATGCACTTGCAAAGCTCGTCGCTAGCAAACATACTCCAACAAGCGATCGGCCGTTGAAGCGGTAGTCGGCCTCGACGGTCGGTGAATTCAGGCGGATCGCAGAAATAACTGACGGCGGCAGCAAGGGTGATATCCAGGCGTAACACAAGATGCCGATCGTACTTACCGCGATGAGATTCCGCCATACACGCTCGGTGCGCACAGAGACGAGCATACACAGACCCACGATGCCGAGGATGACGGCTCCGAACGCATTTGCAAGGATGGTGGTTCCCATCGCGATTCCCGCGGCTACCTTCGTCCAAGAGCGGCCGTTAGAGAAAGTTCCGTAGAGGAACAAAATCGCAAGCGGCAACAATGCCATTGAAACAGCCAGGGGAGCCTCACCATAGTAGGCTACGCCCTGCAATCGCCTTAAATTCCAAAGTCCCCCAAGATCTATACGAATTGAAGGCACCAGCCACGCGCAAAAAGAGAATAAAGAATAGGTCAGCGCGGCCAAGAAGCTCTGCCATGGCCGCTGCGTGACCTTCCAAGCCGTCAAATAGAGCATGACCGGGCCCACACAATAGAAAAAGGCTGTAACCTGATGAAACGACAGAGCAATAGGATGTCCGCTCGCCTTACTGAAGCCGGCAACCACGACCTGAAGAAATGGTAAATAGGTATTCTGGAAAGGCAGGCCGCAGTCCCATAATCGCCACCACAATAGATCTTTCGGGTGAGCGGAGATTTGACGAGATATTGCTATAAACGATCCCTCGTTGGACTCTAAATACCCAGTATATTCCACGACAAACAGCTTTGCCGCGATTGACGCATTGATGAAAAGAAGTATCAGCGAGAACGCTAACGTCCGGAGGAGTACGGCCTTGGCAGACCACTGATCACCTTTGGTTCGAGCGACTCTCACAATCCCTTACCAACTTTCACAAAGAATACTCGCATCGGATTCACAGGACAGATCAGCCAGGTGTGACGGCACCAGCCTGAAATGTGACCCTACGGTATCAGCACCCGCCAGATTAAGGGCAACGCTTCGGCATACCGTTGGAGCCATCATGACGTTGTGCGCGATGAGGCTAATCCACATCTCGATACGTGAAGGTACTCAGCACCATGCGACGCAAGCTCCGCCGTCGAGTGTAACGCCAGCTTCCTACATAGATGCTTTCTATACGTAGCAACTGTGTGAATGCTCAGCGCCAAGCAATCCGCAATTTCCTTGGTCGTCTTTCCAGTTCCAATCAAGGCGAAGATTTGCCGTTCCCTAGCCGTCAACGCCTTCTCGCTTGCCGGAATTGGCACATTTCACCTCTCTCTCGGAGTTGCGGCGGCACAAAGCCAAAATCTCTTCTCCCTCCTGGTTCAACAGGTTGGGACAGCCTGCAAGCAACGTGCGGAGGCACCGAAAGCACCGGCCTATTTCGCCTATATGGACGTTAGGCTACCGCCCGTATTATGCTTTCCTTTAGCCCGAAAGTCAAGACACAAATAGGCCGAGGTCGGCTGAACACTGAGCCAAAAGGAAATATTCGCCGAGGGCCTGGACTGAAGTTCTTAGTGACGAGATCGCGGAGTCTATCGCGCCTTTGCGCCTTGGAAACGGAGATGTACTCGGCAACTATTGATTCTAAGGGGCGATGATCCCGCAAGTATATGCGGCCCGCGACGCGGGAAGGGGAAGCTAGGAGTTCCTTATCTATCAGCGGTTATGGAGGTTAGGCCCGCTCCTGCGGGATCTCGACATGAGGAGGTTTCGCCAAAAGAGGTTGGCATATCCCTACATAGGGGATTGAATACTCGCTAATGAACTCCCCATACTAGAGCCTCACAGGGATAACTGTGAGCCAATAGAATTCGGAAAAAGGGAGAGTTAAAGACAAATGATACATTTATGGAAGTTGTTTCTAATCTGCGCAGGTGCATTGTCCCTTAGCGCTGCCGAACCTACGTGGTCCCCGATTATGACCTTGAACAGCTCGACGTTTCCGTACTGCGGGCCGGAGCCATACAACGAGAACTGCGGGACGTACTACGAATATAACGGGTCCCAGGTCTCGGTAACGCAGGTTGCACAGACCGGTCTCCTGGACTACAGCACTCTGACTCTTCCAGTTGATGGCTCGTCCAATCTTGAAACCACTGGCCAGTACGACGTTTCGCCTTGCAGTACGTCCCTTTTCCGCCCTGCAAGTAAGCTGCTACGGAGCTATAAAGGCCCCCAATCCGATCAATACAAGGGTTTGGCTATCCAGGCGACGTTCTATATCAATACAGCAGATATTACGAGTTTCACGGGAACGTTGGAACAAGGTGTGTTCTTGCATGAAAATCAATGCTACGACGGACACCGCGAATATGGCATCATCTTGAATAATCTAGATGGCTATGTGTACTTCTATTGGTGCACCAACTGCACTAACACAAGTGCACCCTATGCCGTCGTCAATCATTACGTTCCGGGGGCGCATTATTCGACCTATACCGGTAACACTTTTTCGGATGGGCCACTATGGTTCATCATGTATCCCGAGGATGACGGGGGCGGCAATTGCCACTTCGTCACGCGGATCGAAGGGGCAGCCCCAAACTACGGCGTTTACGATGCAACGTCGAGCCACGACGTGAATATAGACCATCCCTATCCCAGTGGCTCGGACTATTCGAATTCGATCACAAGTAGTGTGGACACAGGATTCTGTTCGGCGATCGAAGGTGAGACGGACGCCTACGTATCAGCGGAAATAAAGGACGAGCCTACTGTGGCGATGTCACGTGCGGATCGAAACTATATAACAATCAACTACATTGACGTCGGGAAGTAAGGAATGCATCGCCGCGTGCGGTCCGGCGTTGTCTGGTCGTGCTCATGAGCTTTGATTGACGCTAAACTCAAGGCTTTGCTTCTTGCGTCGGCGTGGGCGAAATGTGCGGGCCGTCTGCGCCGCCGAGCCTGTGCTCTGGCTCCGGTGGAAGGTGCTTCCGCGAACGCGCGTGATCGAGCCGGGAGAGTGGGCGGTTTCGGATTGATGAGACGATGGCGCGCGCCTGCGGGCGATTAGCGGAAGAGATCCTTCTCGCGAGGCCGGATCAGCGCCGTGGCCGAGCCGCCGGCCCGAGTCCAATCAAGGCCCGTGACCAGGGCGACGGGAACGCCCTCCTGCTTCCGCATCACCAGTCCCGCGGCGGCCGCCAGTTCGTCCGCCACCGCGATCACCGTGCTGTGCAGAGCGCGGCCCGCGCGGTCCGCTCTGCCGCGGTAGTCTTCGAGCGCTTCGAGTCCCGCGACGCCGATCGCGACATTGACCAGCCCTTCGCGCCAGGGACGGCCGAAGGTGTCGCTGATAATCACCGCGCCGCAAGCGAGCGCGTCGCGAAGCCGCCGCGCGGAGGCGTCCGGATCGCGCGGCAGAATGGAGGCGCAGTGGCCGCCCGGCACATTGGACTCGTCCACACCGGCGTTGGCCGTGACGAAGCCGTGATGCGTCTCGGCGATGATGAGTCCCCGCTCCATCTTTACAATGCGGCGGGACTCGCGGAGAATCAGCTCAATCAGGCACGCGTCTTTTTTCCAGCGTGAGGCCCACTCCGAGGCCAATTGCGACGGCTCGATCGAGTTGAGATCCACGATAGCGCCTTCGGCTTTCGAGATGACCTTCTGCGCCACTACGACGATGGCCTCACGCAGACCGCTTGCTGACGCGCGCGGCTCGGAAGAGCCGGAACCGAGCCGCGACCGTGAGGGAGCGGTTGCTTTCCGAATCAGAGCGGCAAGGTCGTCGCCCGCGCGCACTTCCGGAAGGCCGCGGAGTCCTACAATCTCGATTCGCATTTGGGCTTGAGAAATTGCGCGACGCGGCAATCCGGGGCGCGCGCGAGCAGCTCCGCGACATCCTCGGGCGTATCGATATCGAAGACGAGTCCGGGCGGGCGAACCACCTGCGCCGGCACGCCGCGAAGCCGGGCTTGTTCGAGATGCGCCTGAAGACTGTTCGGGCCGAAGCGGCTTTCGATGACATCGGGCGGCGTGCGAACCAGCGCATTCGTGCCCGTTCCGTCCGCGTTCGGCACAATCACGACGCCACGGGCGGGCGTTGACGCGAGCTCCTCGATTTCCGCGACCGTCACCAGCGGCACGTCGATAGGCAGCATCAGCACGGTGCGGGCGCCCAGTTCCATCGCGCGCCGCGCGGCGGCGTCGGCGGAACGGCTGTGGCTATGCTGCTCGGTTTCCTCGAACACGGTCACGCCGGCGTTCCGGGCGTCGCGTGCGGTTCGCTCATCGCTGGTGATCACGCAAATCCGATCGATGCCGCGGGCCGCGAGCAGCGTTTCGAGCATCTGCTCGTAGAGGGCACGCGCCAGAGCCTCCCGCTCCATGGCCGTGAGGAAGCCATCCAGCCGCTGCTTCGCGTTCCTCGGATCCTTCACCGGAAGCAGCGCGAAGATCATGCGACGCCCATCGCCTTCAGCACCGCCGCGGCCAGCGCCATTTTTTGCCGCGGACCGGTCATCACCGTATCGGTCACGATGGCTCGCATCTCCAGCCGTTCTACTTGCGCCGCCTGGGACCGGTCCTCGGTATCCAACACGAAGATATTTACGAAATCCCGATACAGCTCCGCCACCGCGGAAGCCGACGCGCGCATGCCCATGCTCTTCATCATACGGGCCGCCGGACCCTTCAGCGCACGGCCGCCGACGATGGGAGAGATCGCCGCGACCGGAGCCGCCGTGCGGCGCAGAGCGTCGCGAATTCCGCGCACGGCCAGAATCGGGGCAACGCTGATGAACGGATTGGACGGGCACAGAATCACGCCCCGCGCGGATCGCAGAGCGTCGAGGATACCGGAGGCCGGCCGTGCCTTCGCGGCTCCGGCAAAACGCAGAGCGGTCACCCGGTCGCGCGCGCGCCGCCGCACGAACCACGTCTGAAATTCGAGCGCTCCGCGGCGAGTATCGAGGATCGTGCGCAGGCGCTGGTCGGTCGCGGGTACCAGCGTCGAGCGAACACCGAGCGCCGCAGCCAGCTTGCGCGTTACCTGCGAGAGTGTGGCGCCGTGGCGGAGACGTTCGCTCCGATAGAGATGAGTGGCGAGGTCACGATCGCCGAGGCGGAACCAGTTCTCCGCGCCGATGCCGCCGAGGGCCTCCATGCAATGGAAGGTATCGCCCTGAATCCCCCAACCCTGTTTGCGGTGCGAAATGCCCGCGAGCGTGTACATGACCGTGTCGAGGTCCGGTGAGATGTGCAGGCCGTGGATCTCGGCGTCGTCGCCCACATTGCCGATGATGAACAGACGCTCCGGCGCAATCACGCGAGCCAAGCCGTCGAGAAAGCGCGCCGCGCCTACGCCGCCGGCCAGCGTCACGATTTTTCCCCGGCCTGGCATCCTAGCGCGCCGGCTCCAGACCCGTGATGCGAATGCCGCCGTGCTTGGACTTGTGACGGAGGTTGAGCGAAATCACAAGTGCCGCCGCGTTCTCGATCAGGCGCGCGTTTTCGAGCGGGCCGGCGTCGACGGCGCATGCGCCGGGAATCAGCGCAATCAGCTCGCCGACCGCGGCCTTGGCCTCGGCGCTGTCGCCGCACATCAGGATATCGCTGTCGACGGGCAGATCGAGGCGGCTCAGCAGGTCCGCGCTCAGACAGTGAAACGCAGAGACCACGGCCACGCCCTCGGGCACATTGCGGGCGGCCTGCTGGGCGGCCGATCCGGCCCACAACGACAGCGGATGCGAGAGCCGTCCACCGATGGCGACCTCCAGAGGAACCGTGGCGTCCACCAGCACCGTGCCGGGCCGGAGGCTCGCGCGCACGGATTTGAGCGTGGCGATCTGCGCTTGAATCGGAACCGTCAGAATCGCGATTTCCGCTTGTGCCGCGGCATCCGCATTGAGCATGCCCATCGCGCCATGCTGAATGCGCGCCGCCGCCGCCTCGGCTTTCTGCAAGTCGCGCGAGCCGACGAGCACGCGCGCGCCCGCGTGGGCGAATCTGAGCGCGAGGCCGGAGCCTTCGGCCCCCGTGCCCCCGAGGATTGCGATGGTTCGTGGCATATCCGTCCCTCCAGTGTATTCTGGAGGACGCCATGAAATCGCCTCGCGGGATCTTGTTGGTGGCGCTAGGCGCGGCGCTGTGGGGAACCGACACGCTTCTCCGCCGGCCGCTCACCACCGTGCTCGACAGCTCCCGCATCGTACTGTACGAGCACCTGACGCTAACCATCATTCTGTTGCCGTTTTGCTGGCGCGGCCGCCGCGAATGGAAGTCGCTGACGCCGCTTCAGTGGGCCGCGGTGCTGGGCACGTCCTGGGGCGGATCGGCGCTCGGCACGGTGTGTTTCACCGAGGCCGTCAAAATCGGAAACCCGACCACGGCGGTCCTGCTGCAAAAGATACAACCGGTGTTCGCGGCTCTGCTGGCTCGCGCGCTGCTCGGCGAATCGCTGGGGCGGCGGTTCTGGATGTGGCTGATGCTGGCGCTGGCGGCCGGATGGCTGATTAGCTTCGGATGGGCGTTGCCGGCGGCGGCGCCCGTCAACGCGAGCGCGGCTCTATTCGCAACCGCGGCAGCAGCGCTGTGGGGCGGCTCTACCGTGCTCGGCCGATTTCTCCTGAAGGCAGTTTCGTTCACCACGTTGACGGCGTTGCGCATTGTTCTGGCTGTTCCGTTGCTGCTGGGTCTGGCCGCCGGGGATGCCACTGCCGTCCTGAACGCGCGGCAGGTGAGCTCGGTGCTTGCCATGGCGCTGGTCCCGGGCCTGCTGGCGCTGCTGATCTACTATCGCGGGCTGCGCGAGACACTGGCGTCGCGCGCGACGATCGCCGAGCTGAGCTTCCCGGCGACGGCCACGCTCCTGAACTTCGCCTTCCTCGGCGCACGTCTCGCGCCGGTGCAGGCGGCCGGATTCGCGCTGCTGTGGGTGGTGATCGTTCTCCTGGGAAGAGATCGCACGGCGGGAGACGTGGTATATTCTCCACGTAAGGAGCTTAGCGATGCCTGAAGCGATCCCGGAAAAATATCTCGATTTGTTCAACAAGCGCTCGTTTGCGAGCCTGGCGACCCTTATGCCGGACGGCCGTCCGCAGGTGAGCCCGGTTTGGTGCGAATACGACGGCAAGCACGTGGTCATCAACTCGGCCAAGGGCCGTGTAAAGGACCGCAACATGCGGCGCGAGCCGCGCGTCGCGCTGGCGGTGATCGATCCGGACAACCCGTACCGCTATCTTCAGATCCACGGGCGCGTCGTCGAGGTCGAGGAGAACGGCGCCGACGCTCACATAGAAAAGCTCTCCCACAAGTACACGGGCAAGGACTACGCGCACCGCCAGCCGGGTGAGGTGCGAGTGATTTACCGCATCGCCCCCGACCGCATGCAGACGATGGGCTGAAGCACGCCGCGAAGCCTCGCGCCGGCTTATTTGAACACGTGCTGCACGTCTTTCTCGTTCTCCGTGCAGACGGATTCCATGATGTCTTCCTTCGGATCGAGAGTGTAGGCTCGTTTTATGATCCAGGGTTTTTTCAGTGCGCCGGAGTCCTCTACGGTCATATCAAGCTCCAGCTGTCCCAGATCTGGACGGCGATACCGCTCCACAATGTGCAACATTTCCGTGTGAGGATGACCGTTGAGATCGAGCCAGGTTTTGTCGTTAAACCCACTGCTGTCGACCACCAGCGTGTCCCCCTCCCAATGCCCGACCGAATGTCCCCACCAGGTGGGGTTCGGGTCGCTCGGATGGCTTCGTCCATCGAGAAAAATCTGGCGCGGGAGTTGACTTTCGGAAAACATCACCAGCAACCCGGGAGTTTGAACTACTCTCTGAGCGGTACCGTTCGTGACATAGTACACGATTCCGGTTGGCAAACAGCGAGCCTGGGGTAGATCCCTCAGGTCATCGGCCAGGCGCTTTCTGGACAGCGCTGCTGCCCAATCCTGGAATTCGGGCACCCCAAGATCGCTTGAGGCTCCGGCCGCCGCCCAGTAACCGGAGAAGTCAGGTTTCCCGTCCTGCATGCGTGGCGCGGCTCCGGTGGGTGGCGCAGGTCTGGGCAATGCCGCCCTCGCCGCGAAAAAGTCGCGCCCGTCGCCCAGCGTGTTGAGTGCGATGCCTTCTTCCAGGCGAATGTCGAGTTTCGCTGTTTGTCCGGGTGTAACCTGCAGGTTGTCTCGAACGAAGGGGCGGAAACCGGGCGTCGGTACCGGAGTCGTCAACTGGTAAGTTCCAGCGGGCAGTTGAGCTATAGAATATGCGCCCGTGGCGGACGCGGTGGCCCGGTAAACAACCTTGGTTGTTACGTTGGCGGCCTGAACCAGGATTCTCGGAACGGCGCGGCCGTCAGGATCGCTGATCGTCCCCGCGATTATGCCCGTCGCGACCTGTTGGGCCGGCAGGTTCGCGACCAGGGAAACGGAAAGAATCAGCCATCGCATGTATGGATTATACAGCGTGCCTCGCGCCTACTTGCTGAACAGGTGCTGCGCGTCTCTCTCATTCTCCATGCATACCGCTTCCATGACGTCGTCCTTCGGATCGAGGGTGTAGATTCGCTTGATGACCCACAGCTTCTTCAATGCGCCGGAGTCCTCCACCCTCATCTCAAGCTCCAGTTGCCCCAGATCCGGGCGGCGATAGCGCTCGACTACGTGCAACTTTTCCGTGTGCGGATGACCATTGAGATCGAGCCAGGTTTTATCGTTAAAGCCAATACTGTCGACCACCAGCGTGTCGCCCTCCCAACGCCCCACCGAATGCCCGAGCCAGGTGGGGTTCGGATCGCTCGGGTGGCTTCGTCCATCGAGGAAAATCTGACGCGGGAATTGACCGTCGGAAAACATCACCAGCAACCCTGGGGTGTGAACGACTTTCTGAGGAACGCCGTTCGTGACCGCGTTCACTGGTCCGCCTGGTAAGCAGCGCGCCGAGGGCATATCCCTCAAGTTGTCGGCCAGGCGTTTTTCGGACAGCGCTGCCGCCCAATCCTGGAATTCGGGCGCACCTAGATTGCTTTGGGCCCCGCGCAAGATCGCACCCGGCCCGAATCCGCCCGCCGCCCAGTAACCGGAGAGGTCCGGTTTCCCGTCCTTCATGCGCGGTGCGGCTCCGGCGGGTGGAGCGGGCCCGGATCGCGCCGACCTCACCTGGAAGAAGTCGCGCCCGTCGCCCAACGTGTTCAGCGCGATGCCCTCCTCCAAACGAATGTCGAGTTTGACGGTTTGCCCGGGCGTAATTCGCAGGCCGTCTCGAACGAAGGGTTGGAAAGCCGCGGTCGACACTTGAGCCGTCAACTGGTAAGTTCCGGCAGGCAGTTGAGGTATGGAATATTCACCCGTGGCGGACGCCGTGGCCCGGTACACGACTTTGGTGGCGACGTTGGCGGCCTGAACCGGGATCCTGGGAACGGCGCGGCCGTCAGGATCGGTGATCGTCCCCGCGAGTGTGCCCGTCGCGACCTGCTGGGCCGACAGGTTCGCGGCCAAGGAAACGGAAAGAATCAGCCATCGCATGTATGGATTATACAGCGCGTCGCGCGCTCGAAATGCCCCGAGAAGTTCTCCGGTGGTGAATTGGCCCCGTTCCATCGGAAGGAAGTAATATAATTCTCTGTACAGGAGGCTCCGCATGAAGATTGGACTGTTCCCCGCAGCGGCGTTCCTACTGTCCATTCCCTTGACGGCGCAGTGGCTCAATTACAAGACGCCAGGCATCCCGCGGACTGCGGACGGCAAACCGAATCTATCCGCGCCCGTTCCTCGAACCACGGATGGCAAACCCGACCTGTCGGGCATTTGGCGCGCGCCGGCAAACAGCCCGTATAACCGGAATATCGCCGGGGACCTCAAGCCGAACGAGATTCAGCCGTGGGCGCAGCAAGTGTATCAGCAACACGTCTTCAATTTGGGAGCTGACAGTCCGCGCGCGCACTGCTTGCCCGACCCTCCGCCGTTCTACCATCTTGCAGGCCTCTCCCGAATCGTGCAGACTCCCGCGATGACGATCATTATCAATGAAGGTGTTTCCAACAGCGGTACCACTCGAACCATTCACACCGATGGCCGGGGGCTTCCCGAAGACCCGAATCCCACCTGGTTCGGCTATTCCGTGGGGCGCTGGGAGGGGGACACGCTGGTGGTCACCACCGCCGGATTCAACGACCGAACCTGGCTGGATTTTAACGGGCACCCTCATTCGGAGGCGCTCCGCACTACCGAACGCTTCCACCGCCGCGACTTCGGACACATGGACTTCGAAATGACCCTCGAGGATCCGCAGGCGTTTACCAAGCCGATCACGTTCAAGGCCGACAAGACACTGGTGGCGGACAGCGACATCCTCGAAACGATCTGCGAGTATGAGCAGTTTGCGCACCACCTGTCGGGCTCGAACGGGTTCCGGCTCGCTCCGGAGGCCCTCGCCAAGTACGCGGGAACTTACGAATTCGCGCCGGGACACGAGGCCATGGTCGCCGTCGAGGGCGAATCGTTGGTCCTGAAGCTTAGCGCGACTGGGGAAGTAGAGCCCCTCGTGGCCCAGTCGGAAGCTACGTTCGTCTCAACATTGTTTGGGGCTCGGGTCGAATTCGTCAAGGACTCCAGTGGCGCCGTCACCGGTTTTATTATGCGGACGGGAACGGGGTTGGGCCTCGGCGAGCGAGCACCCAGCGAGCAAAAGGCGTTCCGCAAAGGCGGACCAGCGCCCGCTGGCCGCTAGCGTAGCGGGCTGCGAGGCGGTGCCGACCCCACCCTCTACTGGCTGCATCACACCCCCTTTGACACTCCAGTTCCTCGCGCTATACTCCTACCGATGATTCAGCGTTCGGCAATGTTGCCGGTGGAAGGGGGAGCTATGAAAACGCGGAAGAGCATAGCCAATGATGGGAAGCTTGCGGTGGGAGTGATCGCGTTGCTTCTGACGCTGGGAGCCATTCCGGCTTCGGCGCAGAGCATCGGCACAATTCTCGGTGTCGTGAAAGACACCTCCGGGGCAGTGGTGCCCGAAGCCACGGTTGCGATCACGAATCTTGAGACGGGCCTGTCGCGCACAGTGCCGTCCGGTGCAGACGGGGCGTTTCGGGCCCCCGCATTACCAGTCGGCCGCTACGAGCTGCGGATCGAGAAGACCGGTTTCAGAACCGAGGTCCAACGCGGGCTGATTCTAGAAGTCGGGCAGGAGCTGGTGGCAAACGCCTCCCTTCAAATCGGCGCCGTGACCCAGGAACTGGTAGTCAGCGGAGAGGCTCCGCTGGTGAACACGACCCACAGCTCCTTGGGCAGTTTGGTGAATGAACAAAAGATGTCGGACCTGCCGCTGAATGGGAGGAATTATGTCGATCTGACCTTGATTCAACCCGGTGTCTCGCGGCAGATTCTCGCGAGCACTGGCGGGTCGGCCGGCTCCTCTGGCTCCTGGTTTAGCGCCAACGGCGCGCCAGCGCGGTCGAACAACTTTACCCTCGATGGCGCGCTGATGCAAAACGGGGTGGGCGCCACGACCGCCTCGGCGGCGGGAACTTCTCTGGGTGTTGACGGGATCCGCGAGTACAAGGTCGTGACCAGCGCCTTCAGCGCCGAGTACGGCCTGGTGATGGGCAGCCAGATGATCATTGTGAGCAAGAACGGAACCAACCAGTGGCACGGCGATGCCTTCGAGTATCTGCGGAACAGTGCCCTGGATGCGCGAAATTTCTTTGATTACGGGAGCACGTCGGGAGGGCGGCGATTGCCCGAGTTCCAAAGGAACAGCTTTGGCGGCTCCTTTGGCGGACCCATCAAGAAGGATAAGACGTTCTTTTATGGTGTCTATGAGGCCCTGCGGCAGAACCTGGGCGTGACGATCCTGGACAACGTGCTGCCCGCGGCCTGCCATCAGCTTGTGAATGCTGGCACCAACCGTACCACGCTGGCGAACCCAACCGCCTGTGCTCCCACTTTGACGAGCTCGACGATCGTGCCCCAGGTGGTGCAGCCCTTTATCGATCTCTATCCGGTCCCGAACCTGCCCGGGAATCAGGCCACATTCCCTTCCGCGAGCACGCAGCGTGAGGAGTTCGGACAGATACGGGTGGACCAGAATTTTTCGGCGGCGGATACTCTGTTTGGCCGCTATACCATTGACGATGGCGTGTTGGACAATGCGACCGGCAACGTCCGGGCCGTCGCGTCGGGCAACGCGTTTCCCTGGATCAGGACTCTTGGCGACAACCGGGATCAGTTTGCGACCTTGTCCGAAAGCCACATTTTCTCCTCGTCATTGCTCAATACGGCCAGATTGTCCTTCAGCCGTACCTTTATTCAGAACTACGGGACTTCTAACATCGACCTGTCCGACCCCCGATACGCGCAGGTACCGGGGCAGGCAATGGGTCAAATTGCGATCTCTGGCGGGATAACGGCATTACCGCAGCTCCAGCCACCGAGTCCTACCATCCAGACTCTCTTTACGCTGAGCGATGACGTGTACTACACCAAGGGCCGCCACGCCCTGAAGTTTGGGGTGTTGTTCAATCGCTACAACCTGCCCACTCTGGCGCTCAAGTTGCTAACCGGGCAGACCACATTCAACGACGTTTCCAGCTTCATGCAGGGGATCTATGACAACTACTCGGCGTTGACGCCAGGCTCCAACACGCGTCGCTACTGGGCGTACAAAAATCTTGGGATGTATGCCCAGGATGACATGCGCCTGAACTCCCGGCTGACCGTGAACGCCGGCTTGCGTTACGAGTTTACGACCGTGCCGAGGGAGCGGTACAAGCTCGAGTCCCGGTTCCTAAACTTCGCCGATCCCGCGCAGTCGTGGACCTATGGCCCAGTGATGCGCAATCCCAGCTTGGGGAATATAAGCCCGCGCATTGGATTTGCCTGGGATGTCACCGGCAAGGGGAAGACGGCGATTCGCTCAGGCTTTGGCTTGTATCAGGAGGTAGCGAATTTCGGATCGGCCATCTCGATGCAAGCGTTTGCGATGCCGCCCTATTCCAGCCAGAGCAGTGTCATCAGCAACCCGACCCGGCAAGTGCTTTCGCTTCCTTTGACGTTCGGGCCCGGAGACCTGGCCAATCGCTTGCAGTCGCTGGACTACAACGTCGAGCAGCCGCGTTCGCTCCAATACAATTTCACCATCGAGCAACAGATGCCGTTTGGAACGGGCTTGGCTGTCTCCTACGTCGGCTTCCGAGGTCTGCATCTCTGGCAGGTGAGGGAAGGAAACCCGATCCGTCCCACCAACTTCGTCAATGGCTCCCCAGCCTGGTTCCCATTCCTTTGCGGGGGAGTTCCTTCCGCGGCGACTTGCGCGGGCGCTGTTCCCAATCCGGCCTACCAGAGGGTCAACCCTGGCTACGCCAGCTACATTCAAATCACGACTGCCGGAGACTCCTGGTACAACTCACTCCAGGTGGTTTTGAACAAACGGCTGAGCCATGGATTGGAATTCCAGAGCGCGTATACATGGAGCAAATCGCTCGACACGACCCAGGGCCAGTCCTACTTTGCCGATTGCGCCGACACGGCCGAACTGCAGGGCCTCAGCCCGTTGAACTCGCGATTGGACAAGGGCCCGTCGTGCTTCGACCTCCGTCACAACTGGCACCTCAACCTGCTGTATCATTTTCCAAATCTCAAGTCGGACAACTTCGCCGCGAAGTTTCTCCACGGCTGGTGGGTAGGCAATATTGCGACGGCGCAAACCGGATTTCCATTCACGCCGCTGCTCAACGTCGGCCGGTCGAACAACGGCGTTCTGAGCGGCCAGGGGGCGACAGGCATCGTGGATCGGGTCAATGTGGGGACCGACACCACCAGCGCAACGTTCCGGTGTTCCGGCACGGCATCGGCATTTCCAGGCGCCCCTCCGTGCGCCGGCGGCTCCGTTACGTATCAGTTCATTCCCTTCGACAAAGACAAGGTCATCACGGGCGATCCCAACATGTGGTTCAATCCGCTCATGTTCCGGCTTGAACCGGCAGGCTTTCTGGGCAATACCTCCCGCGGTATGCTCCGCAGCCCGAAGCTAAGCACCTGGGACGTTTCTTTGAACAAAGACACCGGGCTGCCGTTTCTGGGTGAGAGTGCCAAGGTTCAGTTCCGGGTGGAGATCTTCAACATTCTGAATCACGCAAATTTTGGCACGCCCAGCGGCCGGATCTTCACAGGCGCGCTGACAGACCCGGCTGGCGCTTCGGAAGCTCCGATCCCCAACGTGGCGAAGATCCAAACCACAGCGACCTCCTCGCGGCAAATCCAGTTGGCGCTGAAGATCCTGTTTTAACGGGGGGCGATGGCGGCAAGGTCAAAGAGATGGCCGTGGAGTTCGCGGCCTGCGCCACCTTCAAAGCCCGTGTCTGCGGCTGAACGAATTGACCGTGGTGGTGAACTGGAACGCGGGAAGGAAGTGATATGATCTCTCTACAGGAGGCTCGGGATGAAAGCTAAACTGTCTTGCGCGGCGGCCGCCGTGGCGGCTCTCGCGTTCGCGTTGTCCGCGCCTTTGGCGGCGCAGTGGCTCAATTACAAAACCCCAGGTATCCCGCGGACTCCGGACGGCAAGCCGAATCTGTCGGCGCCCGCACCGAAAACCGTGGATGGCAAGCCCGACCTGTCGGGCATCTGGCGCGGGCCGATGAACAGCCCGTATCTGCGGAATATTGCCGCGGACCTCAAGCCCAACGAGATTCAGCCAGGGGCGCAGGCGCTGTACCAGCAAAACGTCTTCAATTTGGGAGCGGACAGTCCGCGCGCGCACTGCCTGCCTGACCCTCCGCCGTACTACCATCTTGCGGGCTTCGCCCGGATCGTCCAGACCCCGGCGTTGACGGTCATTATCCATGAGGGTAATTCCAACAGCAATGTCACTCGAACCATCCACACCGATGGCCGCGGGCTTCCCGAGGACCCCAACCCCACTTGGCTGGGCTATTCGGTAGGGCGCTGGGAGGGCGATACGCTGGTGGTCAATTCGGCCGGGTACAATGACAGAACCTGGCTGGATTTTAACGGGCACCCTCACTCGGAAGCCCTCCGCACCACTGAACGTTTCCACCGCCGCGACTTCGGACACATGGACTTCGAAATGACCATCGACGATCCGAAGACGTTCACCAAGCCGTTCACGCTGAAGGCGGACAAGACGCTAGTGGCGGACTACGAGCTTCTCGAGACGATCTGCGAGTATGAGCAGTTTGCCCACCACCTGACGGGCGAGAACGGGTTCCGGCTCGCTCCGGAGGCTCTCGCAAAGTACGCCGGGACTTACGAGATCGCGCCGGGACGCGAGGCCGTGGTCACCGTCGATGGCCAATCGTTGGTCCTGAAGCTTAGCGCGAGTGGGGACATACATACCCTCGTGCCCCAGTCGGAAACTACCTTCGTGGCAGTATTGTTTGGCGAGCGGGTCGAATTCGTCAAGGAGTCAAGCGGCGCCATCACCGGTTTTACTTTGACTACCGGATCGGGTTTGGGCCTCGGCAATCGAGAAAGCAGCGAGCAAAAGGCGGTCCGCAAAGGCGGACCAGCGCCCGCTGGCCGCTAGCGTAGCGCTGCGAGGCGGTGCCGACCCCGCCCTCTACAAGCACAACACCCCATTGACATTCCCGACCCTAGCGCTATACTTCTACCGTTGATTCAGCAGGGAAGGAGGAGCCATGGAAACGTGGAAGAACATAGCCAATAATGGGAAGCTTGCGGGGGGAGTGATCGCATTGATTTTGATACTGGGGGCCATTCCGGCTTCGGCGCAGAGCACCGGCACCATTCTCGGGGTCGTGCGAGACACCTCCGGGGCAGTGGTGCCCGAGGCCACGGTTGCGATCACGAATATCGAGACAGGCCTGTCGCGTACGGTGCCATCCAGTGCAGACGGGGCGTTTCGGGCGCCCGCGTTGCCGGTTGGCCGCTACGACCTGCGGATCGAGAAGACCGGTTTCAGTACCGAGGTGCAGCGCGGGCTGATTCTGGAGGTGGAGCAGGAGCTGGTGGTAAGCGTCTCGCTACAAATCGGCGCAACGACACAGGAGGTGCTCGTCAGCGGAGAGGCTCCACTGGTGAACACGACCAATAGCGCCTTGGGCAGTATGGTGAATGAACAAAGGATGTCGGACTTGCCGCTGAATGGGAGGAATTACGTCGATTTGACAATGATTCAGCCCGGTGTCACCCACCAGACTATCGCCCGCACGGGCGGGGCCACTGCCGCCGGCACTTGGTTCAGCTCTAACGGCGCCCCCATTCGGTCGAACTATTTCACGATCGATGGAGCGTCGATGGTGAATGCGGTGGGCGCCTCGACCTCCTCGAACGGTGGAACTTCTCTGGGTGTTGACGGAATCCGCGAGTACAAAGTCGTGACCGGCGCCTTCAGCGCCGAGTACGGGATGTTGATGGGCAGCCAGATGGTCCTGGTGAGCAAGAACGGAACCAACCAGTGGCACGGCGGCGTGTTCGAGTATCTGCGGAACAGCGCCCTGGATGCGCGGAATTTCTTTGATTACACGAGCTCGAGGCGCTTGCCCGAGTTCCAGAGGAATAACTATGGCGGCTCCTTCGGCGGCCCCATCAAGAAAGACAAGACATTTTTCTATGGGGTTTACGAGGGCCTGCATCAAACCGTAGGCGTGACGGTCATCGATAACGTTCTCCCGGCGGCCTGCCATCAGCTTGTGAATCCGGGCACCAACAGTACCACGCTGGCGAACCCAACCGCCTGTGCCCCCTCTTTGACGAGCTCGACGATCGTCCCCAAGGTGGTTCAGCCCTTTATCGGTCTCTATCCGGTCCCGAACCTGTCCGGGAATCAGGCCACATTCTCGTCCGCGAGCAAACAGCGTGAGGACTTCGGACAGATGCGGGTGGACCAGAATTTTTCAACGGCGGACACGATCTTTGCTCGCTATACCATCGACGACGAGGCTTTAAACAACGCGACGGGAAGCCAACGTACCATCGCCACGGGCACGGCGTTTCCCTGGGCCAGGACCCAAGGTTCCAGCCGAAACCAGTTTGTGACGTTGTCCGAAAGCCACATTTTCTCCCCGTCATTGCTCAATACGGCCAGGGCGTCCTTCAGCCGTACCAACGCCCAGGACGTGGGTGTTGGTGTTCCTGGTAGTGGCGTAAATCTGTACGATCCCCAATACCAGCTTATGCCGGGGCAGCCATTGGGAAACTTCATGATCGCGGGCGTAACTGCCTTACCAGGGCTAGGCCTCCCGTCGGTGAGCCTCCAGAACGTCTACACTTTGAGCGATGACCTGTTCTACACAAGGGGCCGCCATGCCCTGAAGTTTGGAACGCTGTTGAATAACTTCAATATGTATAATCTTGCGTCAAAATCGAAGTACGGTTCGCTCACCTTCAATACCGTCCCGCTTTTTATGCAAGGGATCCTTGACCAGTACTCGGCATTGACACCCGGCTCCATCCGGGGGGACCGCTACTGGGCTTACAAGACGGCGGGGTTCTATGTGCAGGATGACATGCGAGTGACTTCACGATTCACCGTGAATGCCGGCCTGCGCTATGAGTTTATGACCGTCCCCAACGAGCGGTATGGCCGCCAGTCCCGGTTCCTCAACTTCGCCGATCCCACGCAGACGTGGACCTATGGCCCGGTAATGCGCAATCCCAGCCTCTTGAATTTCAGTCCGCGCGTGGGATTCGCCTG
>JBGPLI010000010.1:0-49457 GCA_041486445.1 Bryobacteraceae bacterium | reverse complement strand
GAGGCAAAGGGTTGGGACGGCTTGACCAATGGCGAATTGGTGGCCAGAGCGGCGGCGGCCGGCATCGTATGCGTTCTCACTCGCGACCGGCTGTTCGCTCAATCGGCCGCGAAGGCGTTGAGAATTCACACGAGCTCGTCCGTCGTTGTCCTCACACTCGCCCAGCTTAGAGCGCCAGTGTTTCTCGAAGCCTTTCAACAGGCGTGGTCGTCAAAGCCAATCGCGCCTATTCCCGGGAAAGTTGTTCTCTGGCCGGAGCGTGTGTCGGCGGAGTAAGTCCGTCTACCGCAAGTGCCTCGCTCGGCAGGCAAGCCGGATCTCACGGGGGTAAGGACGGCACCGCCTTCAGGAGAAAATAGGCGTTATTTTGTGCCGACCCAAGTGGCTAGGGTCTTCCAATCCGGATCGTCCTTGGACGTGAACTGCCGGCCACCGTTGTGGAAGGTGTCGCCGCCAGCCTCGGGCGCCAGCGGGTGCTTCAGAAGGCGCGATTCCGGATCGCCCGGCTTCACGAGGTTCTTGACAAACTCGAAGTTCTTGCGCGACTGCTCCTCGGTGTAGGCAGTGGTCCCCTTGGGCAGAGGCTCCAGCCGAAACGCGCTGTTGCTGGCCGAATGGCACGATACGCAGCGCGCGTGCGGGGGGCGCTTCTTCAAGAAGATCGGTTCGACCTTGGTCCGGTACGATTCAAAATCGAGCGACTGCGCTGCCGCGAAGGGAGCAGCCATGGGAAGAGCTGCCGCGAGTGCAGGCAAAATCGCCAACCGAGCGAGCTTCATAAACGTGAACTCCTTCTTGAGCAGCTTATCATAACTCACGTTCGGACACTACGCCATGCTGTATCCTGGGAAAGCCAGAGCAGGAACCCTATGAAATGGATTGCCTCAGTTTGCCTCGCACTCGCCGCCGCACTGGCGCTCGGGCAGCAAGGCGCTCAAGACGCGAAGCAGCAGAAGCAGGATAAGCAGGACAAGCAGGCGAAGGACGATGATCAGCCGCTGTTCACCAAGAAGATCGGCTACAAGTCCTCGACCACGACCAAGGAATCGGCCACGCTGGGGTTCAACGGGATCGATCCTTCCGGCAGGGTGAGTTCTTCGATGCTTGCGGCCTCGCCCGGCGCCGCCGAAGTGGATAGAGCCAGGAAGATGTCGGCGAGCGTGCCCATGCGGGGAGTGTTGCTGGCGTTCCTGAAGGAAGGGGGGCTGAATTCGAAATGAAACTCACACGTATTCTCTGGGTTCTCATGATCGGCGCGGCGTCCGCCTACCTTATGCAGGCGCAATTCGGGGGGCTGGGCGGAGCCATCAATCGCGCCAAGGGCACGGTGGATCGCGCCAAAGACAAAGCCAAGCCAGCCACGGACCGCGCGGAAAAAGCCGTGGATACCTTCGCCTCCTGGTCTCCGGAAGAGGAGCAGCAAGTCGGCGAAGCTTCAGCCGCCAAAATGATCCGCGTCTTCGGCCTGGTGGAGACGCCCAAGGTGGTGGACTACGTGAACCTGGTGGGCAGCTCGGTGGCGCAATACGCGCCGCGTCAGGTACCCTACCGTTTCGGTGTGCTGGAGACGGATATCATCGGCGCATTCGCGCTTCCCGGAGGCTACATTTTCATTACCCGCGCCGCGCTCGACGGCATGAAGAACGAAGCCGAGTTGGCCGGCGCGCTGGGGCACGAGATCATCCACGTGTCCGAGCGGCATCTGGAAAGCGAGATCCGCACCAGTAAGACCTCCACATGGGCCGTGCAGGAGGCCAGAACCGTCCGGGCGCCGGGACAGGAGCTGTACCGGCAGCGCGCGGATGCCCTGGTTTCAGACCTGATGAACATGCGCCTCAGCCGCGATAAGGAGGACGGTGCGGATGAGCGCGGCTCCATGCTGGCGGCGCAAGCCGGCTACGCACCGGGCGGGTTGATGAACTTCCTCACGACTCTGCAGGCGGCCAACGGTAAGCCGCAAGCCCAGCGCGCTCTGGGGCAATTGTTGAGCACCCATCCGCCCTTCGAGGAGCGAATCAGCCGGTTGCGGCCGTGGGTGGAGAAGAATCCGCAGGCCGGCAAAACCCTGGACGCCCGCTTCCGGGCAGCGTTCGAATAGTGTACACGCCCGGAACACGCCGCCGGCTGCGCCGCGGCGTCACGCTTGTCTCGGCGGGCGTGGCCTTGCTCTTTTGCGGACTGGAGCTAACCGGAAAACTGGATTGGCTGGAGAACCGCAGCGCGGACTGGCGGACCACGGTTACGCTCGACGCCCGGCGCGCGGATCCGCGCATCGTCGTCATCGACATCGACAATCCGAGCTTCCGTGAAATCACAAATCAACTGGGAAGATGGCCGTGGACGCGCCGTCTGTGGGCCCAGCTAATCGGTTACGTCTCGCAGGGGCGGCCCCGGCTGATCCTGTTCGACGCCTTCTTTAGCGGCGGGGAGGCAGGCGCAGACGAGCGGTTTGCGGGAGCGATCCGGTCCGCCGGGAACGTGATGCTGCCCTTCGCGTTCGTTTCGGCTCGCGTGGTTACGGACTTTGTCTCCGGGACTCCTCCCGAGCAATCCGCGATTCGCGTGGACGGCGCCTCCGGCGCGGGCGAGCTGCCGAAAGATCAGTGGGCCGTCAATGCGCCGGTGGAAGCGCTGGCTTCCGCTATGTACGGATCCGGAAGCGCCGTTGCAAACGCGGACAGCGATGGAATTACGCGCAGGCTCCCGCTGTTTCAGGGATACGGCGGAAGGCAATGGGCGACCCAGTGGCTGGCGGCGGCCATGAAGCTGACCGGCGCAACCTCGGCGGAAATCCGCGACGGACAATTCATGGCCGGGCCTATCCGGATTCCGGTGGACGCACAGGGGCAATACATCGTGCGCTGGCACGGAACGCCGCTCGATACCTACCGCCGGGTGCCGCTGCTCGAAATGGTATGTTCCATGCAACCCGAGCTTTGCGACGCAGGCGTGGCAAAGCACCCGGCATTGGAATTCGCGGACAAGATTGTGTACATCGGCGCGAACGCCGCGGGCAGTTACGAAGTGCGGCCCACGGCGGTTTCGGAAACCGCTCCGGGCTTTTTCGTCCAAGCCGCCGCGCTGGACAACCTCCTGCACAACGATGCGATGCGGCGGACGCCCCGGTGGCTGACGGTGATGGCGATCCTGCTGCTGGCGGGAATCCCGGCGCTGGCCGTGGCGGCGTCGAGGTCCATCTTGCGGCCGCTGTTGATCGCGCTGGGCGTGATCCTGGCGTATGGCGGCGCCTGCTGGGTGGCCTACGCGCACGCGGTGTGGCTCACCCTGGCCTCTCCACTGCTGGCGGCGGCCGTTTCGTTCGCTGGGAACACCGTCTACAAATACGTGGCCGTCGACCGCGAGCTATCTCGAACCCGTGGAACATTGGAGCGCTACGTCTCGCCCCAACTGGTGCGCTACGTCATGGACAACCTGGAGTCCTTCCGTTTCGACGGCGAAAAGCGCAAGCTCACGGTCTTCTTTTCCGACGTGCGGGGATTTACAACGCTCAGCGAAAAATCCGATCCTGTGGTTTTACTGAAACAGCTCAACGAATACCTGGAGGCCATGACCGACATCGTCTTCCGCTACGAAGGAATTGTGGACAAGTTCATCGGCGATGGATTGATGGCGCATTGGGGCGCGTTCACGCCGGACCGTCCCAATGCCATGCTGGCCGCGCGCGCTTCGCTGGACATGATGGCCAAGCTCAAGGAGCTAAACGAGGGCTGGACGGCGGCGGGTCTGCCGGCGCTGGATATCGGAATCGGCCTCAACACGGCGGAGGTGATTTTCGGAAACGTGGGCACCGGCAAGAAGGTCGACTTCACGGCGATCGGCGACGGCGTCAACTTGGCGGCGCGCCTCGAAAGCGCCAATAAGGAATATCACACCCACATCATCTTGAGCCAGGCCACCCTCGCGGAACTGGGCGAAACGGCGGTGGTCCGGCCGCTGGGCTCAATCACCGTAAAGGGCAAGACCGTAGGCGTGGAGATTTTCGAGCTGACGGGTTTGCAAGGCCATGTGTCCTAGGAAAACGCAGAAGTTGTGGTATGATTCGTCAAACGGAGAGAACAAATGAAACGAGGACTAATCATAGGTGCGTGGCTGTTGGCCGCGATGCCTGCGTTGGCGCATCATTCCTTTGGGGCCGAATACGACGGCAACAAGCCTGTCACGCTCACCGGCGTGGTGACAAAGATCGAGTGGACCAACCCTCACTTTTATTTCTACATTGACGTTGCCGACAACGGTTCCACAGCGAATTGGAAATTCGAAGGCTATCCCCCGGTGGTGCTGAACCGCATCGGCTGGAAGAAGGACGTGTCGATGAAGCCAGGCGACACGGTGACCGTGTTCGGATGGCGCGCCCGGGACAACTCGAATGCGGCGCATTCGAGAACCGTCACGTTCAAGGACGGCAAGAAACTCGAGTCCGGACCCCCTGCCGGCAACGGCGATGGCGCCAATCCTATCCCTGCGAATCCTTGATGCGCGAGCACGAAGGAGCTTGACGTGCGAAACAATTTCCTCGCCTGTGTTGCGGCGGTTCTTCTGATGGCCCCGCTCGCAACCGCTCAAAACACGGCCGCCAAGAAAAAAGCTGGAACCCGAGCCATTCCTCGCACCGCAGACGGGAAACCGGACTTGAACGGCGTCTGGCAGCCCGGCAGCGACCGTCCCGGGACCTGGGAGGAGGCCAACCAGGGTGTCGGAGTGCCGGAACCGGGGTCGCGGTCGCGGGTGACCTTCGGCGGACCGCCTCCGTATCAACCGTGGGCCCAGCAGAAGGTGCAGGAATCGATCAAGCTTCGCCGGATCGACGAGCCGGTCGCGCGCTGCATCCCACAACTGGATCTGCCGGGAATCGCGCTGTATCCGATTCAGTTCGTCCAGAACGCCAACACCATCGTCGAACTGATCGAGCCGCGCCACAATTTCCGCATCATTCCGCTGAATGCGAAACATCCCGAGGATATGGAGCCCAGCTATGTGGGAGATGCCGTCGGCCGATGGGAAGGAGACACATTGGTGGTGGACGTCGCGGGATTCAATGCGCAGATGGAAGGCGTGAGCATCCATAGCGAAGCGTTGCACATCGTCGAGCGTTTCACCCGCGTGGATTACAAGACCATCGAGTACTCGGCGACGTCGGAAGATCCGAAGGTGCTGACCAAGCCATACACCATCCACAGCAAGATCATGCTGCGGCCGGGCACGCGGATCCGGGAATACGTGTGCGAAGAGAATAATCAGGATCCGGCGCACTTCGAGAAGCTGCTGAAAGAGGGTGTGGTCACCGGGAAGTAACTTCCGGCGAGCTACGCTGCGAAGATGCGCTCCAGGTTCAACACGAAGCCCACTACCGGGCGTTCGCCCGCGACCGATGTTGGGTTCGTAAGCGTCTCCGGCGCGCGGCCGGGACGATAGATGGTGACCGTGCGATCCATCGGATCAATGAGCCAACCCAGTTGCACTCCGTTGGCGAGATACTCCTCCAACTTCTCCCGCAGAGGGCGAATGCGCTGGCTCGGGGAGCGCACCTCGATGACGAATTCGGGTGCAAACTTTGGAAACCGGGTGCCGGGCGTTCGCGCCGCTTCCCATCGGGCCGCGTCGAACCAGGCGGCATCGGGCGAGCGTCGGGCTCCGTTCGCGAGGAAGAAGCCTCCATCGGGGCCCATTACGTGTCCGGGCCTGTGCTCCCGTGCCCAGTTCCGCAACTGAGCTACGGTTTCCACTACACGCTCACTGTTTTCAGGATCAGTAGGGGGCATGACGATCACTACGCCATCGGCCGTGTACTCCAGCAGGCAATCTGGGAACTTGTCGCAGAACGCGAGGAACTCGTCTTCCGTCAATCCGGGCGCGGTGAATTCCGCCGGCAGGAGTTTTTCGATTTCCAACGCCTCGAGGGTCATGGCTCGACTCGATTATAACGCTGCCGCAAGTGCGGCACTTCAATCCACCGGATTGGTGGCGAACACCGACAGTTCCGGCGTAAAACCGCGGTCATCCATCTCAAGCGCAGCCTTCACGATATAGGCGATCTCCTCGCCGCGCAGCTTGGTTTCATTCGCTTTCTGCGGCAAGCCGGCCGTGGCGGCGAAGTTCGTCAGAACCTCGCTGGGATTCACCAGAAACACGCGGATGTTGTGCTTGCGAAGCTCGGCCCGCCAGCACTCCGTCATGCCGCGGAGGGCGAACTTGCTGGCGTAGTAGGCGGTGCCGTTGGGAGCGCCGCGCAGGCCTGCAGTAGACGCGATATTCACAATGTTGCCCCGCTTGCGCGCGATGAAGTGCCTGGCGGCCTCGCGGGCCATGAGCATCGCGCCGGTGACGTTGGTCGCGAAGACCGCGTCGAAGCTGGCGCGGTCGGTGTCGGTCAGGCTCTTGAAGACTCCGATCCCGGCGTTGTTCACCAGAATATCGAGGTCGCCAAACTTCGCCAGGACCTCGCGATAGGTCCGCGCCACGTCGGCTTCGTTGGCGACGTCAGCTTGGATTGGAAAGACCCGCAGGGCCTGCGCCGTATCCATGAGCCGGCGTTGATCGCGTCCGGTGATGGCCACTTGCGCACCGCTCGCGGCCAGCGCTTGGGCCACCGCTCGCCCAATGCCGGCGCTCCCGCCCGTGATCAACGCCACTGCGTTTCGCAGGTTCATTTAGACACTCCACTCCCCGCTCCTGGCGGAGCCTCGATCATTGAGCCTGCGAAGCGCGAACTACTGCTTCAGCTCGGCGTACACCTGCGTGGTGAACCGCTGCGAGACAAGCTGGGGCGTATTGCCGACCTTCGCGTCAGACTGGACAATCTTGCTGTCCCAATCCGACCAGGGCTTGGCGGCGACCACGTCGGCTTCGCTCCGGCCCTGCTTGATCATGCCCGACACGCGATCGCGCACCGCCAGCATCATGTCGCGGTGCACCATGACGGCGTTCCGGTCCACAGTGGGGCCATGACCCGGAATGATCTTCGTGTTCGGCCCAGAGCGCGCCAGGATCTGGCCGAGCCCGGCGATCATGCCGTTCAAACCGCCGCCGTTGCCCCGGTCAATATTGGGATATTGGACCGAACGGTAGAAGTCTCCGGTCATGATGATGTCGTTGGCGTTGAACCGCACCAAGGTGTCGCCGTCGGTATGGGCCCTGGGGATCGGGATCAATACGGCGTTCTCGCCATTCATGCGGAACTGGACGGGATTGTTGTAGGTGATCTTGGGCAGGCCGATCGCCAGCGTCGGGGGAACCGGCTGTCCGTTGGCGCCCGGGTTGGGGTGCATCAGGCGCTGACGCAGCTCGTTGCGGGCCACGATCAGAGCGCCTTCCTTGCCCATGGCTTCATCGCCGCCAGTGTGGTCGCCATGCACGTGTGTGTTGACCACGAATTTCACCGGCTGAGTGGTGATCGCCTTGATGGCCGCCATGATCTTGTCGTGCAACGGGGCGAACTGGGCGTCCACCATGAACACGCCATCGGGGCCGACCAGCAGGCCGATGGTGCCGCCTTGGCCGTCGAGCGTGTAGAAATTGTCGCTGATCTTGTTGGTCTTGATCTGAACTTTGCTGAAATCCTGCTGGGCGTTCGCACACACGGCCATGAGGGCGAACACTGCCAGGATCGCAAACACGGATCGAATTGCGGTGAGTTTCATACGTTGTGGCTCCTTCATTTGGACCCCTGGGGGGTCCGAAACAGTCTACCACCTTCCGGCCCTAGCCGGGCGGGAGGGGCTTCAGCTCGCCCAGGATGGTCGGGATCAATTCCGAAACGGTCGGGTGAATGTGCATGGCCCTCTGGATGACCGTGTACGGACCTTTCGCATACATCACGTCCAGGATGCTCTGTATGGCTTCGTCGCCGCCCGTGCCCAGGATCGCGGCCCCCAGGATGTCCTTCGTATCTGCATCCACCAAAACCTTCATGAAGCCGTTAGTCTCGCCTTTTTCCACCGCGCGTCCCACGCGGGTCATGGGCCGCTGCCCGACCAGCACGTGTTTCCTTGCCTTCTGCGCCTCCGTCTCGGTCATGCCGGCGCGCCCCAGCGGCGGGTCGATGTAGAGAGCGTAGGCCGGAATGCGATCGCTTACACGGCGCGAATCATGATCGAGAAGATTGGCCGCGACGATCTCGAAATCGTTGTAGGAGGTGTGCGTGAAACCGCCTCGCCCGTTGCAATCGCCGATGGCCCAGATGCCGGGCACGCTGGTGCGCAGCTCATCGTCGACGGTGATGTAGCCGCGCGGGTCCGCCGCGATGCCGGCTTTTTCGAGGCCGAGATCGGCAGTGTTGGGGGTGCGTCCCACGGCAAGCAGCAGATGCGATCCGACGACCTCCGGCTGGCCGCTGGTACAGCTCAGGCTCACGGCAACGTCCGAGCCGCGCTTGGAAACACTGAGGCACGTGGCGTTTAGGCGTACGCTGACGCCTTCCTGCTCCAGGATGTCTTTCACCGCGGTTGAGACGTCTTCGTCCTCGCGCTGGATGAGGCGCGGACCCATCTCGACAATGGTGACCTCACCGCCGAAGCGCCGGAACATCTGCCCGAACTCGAGGCCGATGTAGCTGCCGCCGACTATCACCAGGTGACGGGGCAGGAAATCGACGTCCATCATGGTGGAGTTGGTGAGGTAGCCGGTCTGATCGAGACCCGGCATCGCAGGGATGGTCGCCCGGCCTCCGACGTTGATGAAAATCTTCCCTGCCGTGAGCGACGTGCCGCCGACGCTCACCTCGCGCGGGGATTCAAAACGCGCCTGGCCCTCATAGACCGTGCAATTCGGCGTGTTTCTCAGTCCTCTCTCGACGGCGACTCTGGACTGGCCGGACACAGCATCCTTGCGAGCCTTCACTTGTTTCATGTCCACGGTCACCGCTCCGCCGACGGTCACCCCGAATTCGGACGCGCGGCGCGCCATGCGAGCGGCGTAGGCGCTGGCGACCATGGTCTTGGTCGGGATGCATCCGGTGTTAACGCAGGTTCCTCCAAACAGTTTGCGTTCGACGATGGCGACCTTCATCCCGGCCTTGGCCAGGCGAATCGCGAGAGGCGGTCCGGCCTGTCCGGTTCCGATGATGATGGCGTCGTATGGGGTCGGCATGCAGTGTATGATGACATAGTGCTCGCGACACAGACGGGGATAGCGACTGGCGCAGCTTTGCGGACTCGGCTGGCCGAGGCCAGGGAGCGAACCGACCAGTTGTTCGATATCGTCCGGTCCGAGGCCCTTTACGAACGGCCCATCGCGGAGCGGCACAGGATCGTCTTCTACCTCGGTCACCTGGAAACCTTCGATTGGAACTTGCTGCGGGATCAGATGCCGGGGCTAGAGCCCTTCCATCCGGACTTCGATCAGTTGTTCGCCTTCGGGATCGATCCGGTGGGCGGCGACCTTCCCTCGGACCAGCCGGCGGACTGGCCGGCCGTCGCCGAGATTCACGGCTACAACCGGAGGATCCGGCAATTGTTGGACAGCGGACTTGAAGCGCGAGACGTTCCGTACCAGTTGCTGCACGTCGCCATTGAGCACCGGCTGATGCATGCCGAGACGCTAGCGTACATGTTTCATCAACTGCCGCTCGATAAGAAAATCGGCGCTCACCAGGGACCGGTTGCGAACCCACGCCCGCGCGAATCCGGGATGGTGAAGATTGCTGCCGGCGCGGCGATGCTGGGCCAGTCATCGGCGGCGGGCTGCTTTGGGTGGGACAACGAATTCGAGGCCCACTCGGTTGAGTTTCCGGCGTTCGAGATCGACAGATACAAGGTGACCAACGGCCAATATCTGGAATTCCTCGAAGAAAACAACGCCGCGCATCCCGTTTTTTGGAAGCGGACCGGCGGAGGGTGGTATTATCGCGGGATGTTCGAAGAGATTCCTCTGCCCCTCGATTGGCCTGTCTATGTGAGCCACGCCGAGGCGAGCGCGTATGCGCGGTGGGCCGGCAAGGCGCTGCCCACCGAGCCGCAGTGGCAGCGCGCGGCGCTCGGCAGTGAGCCCGGCAACGTCGACTTCGAGCGTTGGGATCCAGTGCCGGTCACTGCCTGCACAGGCTTAGTAGGCAATGGGTGGGAGTGGACCTCCACCCTGTTCGGACCTTTCCCAGGGTTCCAGCCGTTTCCGTTTTATCCCGGCTATTCCGCGAATTTCTTCGATGGCGCGCACTATGTGATGAAAGGCGGCTCGGCGCGCACGGCCGCGTGCATGCTGCGCCCCTCCTTCCGCAACTGGTTCCAGCCCCGCTACCCCTTTGTCTATGCAGGATTCCGCTGCGTGAGCCGCTAGCTCCGGAGGCACTCCAATGACAATAGAACTCGCAACCGCTCAACCCGCGAGCCAATTCGCGGTCGACGTGTTCCAGGGCCTCGCCAAGCCGGGGCAAAAGGAGCTGCCGTCGAAGTACCTGTACGACACGATCGGCTCACGGTTGTTCGACGTGATCACTGCCCTGCCCGAATACGGCCTGACCCGCGCGGAGGAACGGATCCTTCAGGTGCATGCCCGCGAAATCGCAGCCCGGCTGCCGTCGCCAGCCATTGTCGCGGAACTTGGCAGCGGCAGCGGCAAGAAAACCCGCTGGATTCTCGAGGCGCTTTGCCAGCGCCAGCCGACCTCCTACTACCCGATCGAGATTTCCCGCACCGCGCTCGCCATGTGCGAAAGGGAGGTCGGCGACATCGATTCGATCAGCATCGTCGGCCTGGAGCGCGACTACCTGGACGGTCTTGGCGAGGTCGCCGCGCGGCGCTGCGAGCGGGAGCACCTGATGGTCCTGTTCCTGGGAAGCACCATCGGCAACTTCGACCCGCCCGCCGCCGTGACGTTTCTGAAGCAGATCCGCGGGCTGCTGGAGCCGGGCGATTCCCTGCTCCTGGGCACCGACCTCGATAAGCCCGTCCCGCAGTTGATTGAGGCGTACGACGATCCGCTGGGAGTGACGGCTGCGTTCAATCTGAACCTGCTGGCGCGGATCAATCGTGAGCTCGACGCCGATTTCAACTTATCGCGATTCGAGCACGTCGCCCGGTTCAATTACCAGGCGCGCAGCGTGGAGATGCACCTGCGATCCACCTGCAACCAGGCGGTGACGATTCCCAAGGCGTGGCTTTCGGTTCCGTTGGCCGAAGACGAGACGATCTGGACCGAGAGCAGCCACAAATACACGCGCGACCAGGTGCTTGAAATGGCCCGCGACAGCGGCTTTCAAAGCGAGGCACGCTGGATCGACAACGAATGGCCGTTTGCCGATAATTTGTGGATCGCCAAGTGACAGCCGTCGGGACCCACTCGCTCGTCGCTCGGGTGGTTCTGTGCCGGCACCGAACCGCGAACGCCAGTAAGCGGGTCTCAATATTACGGCAGAAAGTCGAACGTCAGCAGACGCGCTTCTTCGGTGATATAGTCGTTCGCCCCGTACGGCGGAGTCTGAACGATGTGCTTCGGGACGGCGATGAACATCTTCTTCAGCTCGGGCACATAGACCCCGGTCTTAGCGAGCGCGCCGGTCGGAACTTTTCCAAGGAGCTGGTAATGGTCCGGGTCCATCTGCTTGAATACGGCCACAGTTCCGGTGGTCCCAACGAAGTAAATGCGCCCGCTCGCGGCGTCGTATTGGACTTCGTCGGCGCCGCCCACGCTATCCAGCGCCTGAACCACTTTTCCGTTGTCTGTGTTCAAGACCACCAATCTTCCGGGTTCGTACCTGTGCCCGCCCTTCACCCGGCTGCCGACAAACAGGCGATGATGGGCCGCGTCTAATCCAGAGGCATGGGGCGCCTGGCCGCTGGTGATTTCCCACTCCGCGGCGACGGCGCGCTTGTCGAGATCGACCACCTTGAGGTGGCTTTCCCCTCCGACGACATCTCCCATCGCGACATACAATCTTTTCCCATTGGGCTCGATGGAAAGGCCGCCCGGATCGGAGCCATTCATCGGGATGCTGCCCAGCAGCTTGGCGTTCTTGGTATCGACGATCTCGATAGAACCGTCCGTGTTGCCCGAGCCGGTGACGATGGCCGCGTAGTAAATCTGCTTAGCGGGATCGTACGCCGCGTTATCGGGCGTCCTCTTCGCCGCGCCCTTTCCGCCCGTCAGCTCGACGGTTTTCGAGACCTCGTAGTTAGATCCGTTAATGGCGACAACTGTGTTGTCTCCCAGGTCCACCCAGACTTCGTTGGTCTCGGGGACGTAAAACGGCTTGCGGGGAGGACCTCCGAGGTTTTTGGTTTCGTGGATTATGTTGCCATTACGCATATCCACGGTGATGAGGCTCCTGTTCGCCTCCCCGCTAAGGAACAGCCGCTGACCCTTGACGTCCACCGCCAGGTGATCCATGTAACCTTCGGTCGGCAACGGGCTGGTCCGGACCAGCCGCAGGAGGCCGGACATGTTCGGCAGAGGCAGACTCTGGCCTGACGCAGTGCACACAGCCAAAAAGACAGCGATGTAGACCTTCATAACTCTCCTCTACGAAATGTCCGCTCCCTCACGTGCCCAGAGGGCGCCCAGGTTCCGTAACCTCCTCTACCAAACCATCTTCAACGCTAACTGAATGATCCGCGCCGGGGTCTGGGTCGCAGTGATGAGCCCGAATCCGGGAACCGGCTGCCCCACCGAGCTGATGATTTGGAGCGGCCCGCCTCCCTGGTTTGCGGCCAGCGCGGGAGGCGCAAAATTGGCACGATTCAGGACGTTGAAAAACTCCGCGCGGAACTGCACGTTGAAGCTCTCCGAGATCTTGGGAATATAGTTGTTCTTCACCAGGGAGAAATCGAAATTAATCAACCCGGGCCCGATAATCGAATTGCGCCCCAGGTTGCCGCGAATGTTGGGGCAGGTCCCCGGGACGCCGAGCCGTGTCGCGCGCGCGACATCGCAGAAGGGCGTGTTCACGGCCGTCTGAGGGACCAGTCCCAGGCACCGAGTATTCAGATAGGCGTTCGGGTTTCCGACGTTGAGGACGTCCCTGGCCGACGTGCAACCGGGACCCGCAAGAAACTGCGGCGGTTGGATGGTCGTGATGATTTCACCCAGAATATCCGATCCGTCCATGCCCATGCTGGGCGTGACCGGAACCCCGTCGGCAAACGCGCCGATGAGGCCCAACTGCCAGCCGCCGAGCGCCCGGTTCCCAATCGCGCCCAGCGACTTCGGCGTGGGGGAATTCCAGAAGCCGTTGATGACCAGGTTGCGTGAGACGTTAAAGCCCGAGAGTCCCCGATTCAAGCTCAGGTCATACCATGGCGGAGCATTCCACTCATTGGTGAACGTGTCGGCGGCGGCGCTTCCCGAAGTATCGTCAATACCCTTGCTCCAGGTATAGGAACCCTGCATTCGAAACCCGCGGCTCATTCTCTTCTCGAGTTTTACCTGAAGAGCGTTGTAATAGGATCGGCTCTGCCACATGACGCTCCGTACGACCCCGATGCTTGGGTTCAGCAGCGCGGCATTCCCTGCGCCGCCCGGACCCAGGGTGTAAGGGATCGGCCAGTAGTAACCTACCCCGGCAGGGGTTGGTTTCTGAAAATTCGCGGGAAGAACGGAGTTGGCCCCTTCATCGAGAAATGGATTGTGGATCCCGTGCGAGCCCGTATACCCGACCGTGACCGTTGTATCGGTCGTGAGTTGCCGCTGGATGTTGAAGTTGTATTGATAAACGTAGTTGCGCTTAATGTTGGTGTCCAGATATGCCCAGATCCGTTGCTGAGGCGTCGCGTTGACGGCCAGCGCCGGGATCCCATAGGGGAAGACACCCGCAGCAGGAGAGGGAGTATTCGGGGGACCGACTGTGCCCGAGCTGTTCTTAAACGGATCAGTCGTAGCGGCATAGAGTTGAAGAATGTAAGGAAGGGGCAGGGCGTCGAATATCCCGAAACTGCCCCGGACCGCCGTCTTGCCGTTGTGGAACGGATCCCAGGCGAAGCCAATGCGCGGCTCGAAGTTCTTGAGTGTGGGGTTGCGGGCGTAAAAGTAGTTGGTCAGGTCCGTGGACGGGCCGTACAGCGACCTCAAGTACGCGACTTCGCCGTTTTTCTCGGAAACGTTGGTCTGCATTTCGTAGCGTAGTCCCAGATTCAGCGTGAGGCCGGGACGGAGGCGCCAATCGTCTTGAAGGTACAGGCCGAAAATCTTGGCGCGAAGATAGTGCTTGTTACTCTTCACCAGATCGGCGGGCGGAACCGCGGTGCGCGGTTGATTGGTCAGAAAATCTACCAGGGACCCGCAAGAGGCGTTGATGGCGCCGTTCGATTGCGTACAGCCCGCCGTTGCTTGCGGCGTTACCCTTGAGGATGTGAAGGTGGCGTTACCGTTATAGCCGTTGATGGCGATGATGTTATTCTGTTGAGCCACGTAGCTGAAGCCGAACTTCAACCCGTGGTTCCCGCGTGTCAGAAAAGCGTCGTCGTACACCTGAAACTGTTGACTCCAGATATCTTGTTGGGTCCCTGAGTGAAGGCCCCCAGGCAGCAATGTGATTCCGGTGCCCGACAGACTGATTTGGGGCGCGCGAGCTTTGCCCCCCGGTACCATGGCCAGGGTCGAGTCGTTCGCCGCCGGGTTTATGGTCTGGGCCGCTTCCTCGTCATAGTGGTTGGTGATCCCAATTGGTTTGGTTTAAGGCTACCCGCACCGTATTCGCAAAGGACGGACCAAACAAGTGGGTTTCTTCCAGGATGATGGCCTGCCGGTAGGCTTGGAACCTTTGCAGCGCTATGTTGAATGCGATGGGATTCAGGAAATATGAGGGGTCACGGACGTAGGTTGCGAACACGCTGTCTTTATCGGAAATTTTCTCGTCCGCGCGGAAGGTGTAAAAGTTCTCGGTGGTGCTCTGCACGGCGGTCCAGTTGAACTGCCCGACGTTTGCGTTTTCGCCGACGCCGTTGCCGGGGCCGTTGGCCACGGGGAAAAGCGCCAGGAGCCGCTGGATGTTGGGGTCTATCGGCACGGCGGTCACTACGCCGTTCTGAAGGTTGGTCACTCTCCCGGCGCGCACGGCTTGGGAAATCGTGTACTGGGATTGGGCTGTCCCCTTGGACTGGCGCACGCCCTCATAATCGCCAAACAGAAACAGCCGGTCCTTCAAGATGCGCCATCCGCCCGACCCTCCGAACTGGTTCTGCTTCAAAGGGCTCTTGTGGAGTTTATTGGAATTGGTAAAGAAGTTGGCTGCATCCAACTTGTCGTTTCGCAGGAAATCAAAGACGCTTCCGTGGAACGTGTTGGTGCCCGAGCGCGTAATCGCATTGATCACCCCGCCGGAGGTGAAGCCGTACTCGGCCGAATAGTTGCTGGTCAGCACGCTAAACTCCTGAATCGCCTCCACGCCCAGGTTCTGGCCGAGCACGCTCCCGGGGCCTGCATTGGAATAGTCGTTCACTAGCGCCCCGTCCAGACGAAAACTGTTCTGCGTGGGCCGGTTTCCGGAGATGGTCATCTGCAGTCCCAACCCCCGCGAGGCTTGCGTCCCCGTGGGATGCGCCCGGACCTCCGCCACCCCGGGTTGAATCTTGGCCAGAGACGCCCAATCGCGGCCATTCAAGGGCAACTCGCGCACCGTCGCGCCTTCCACCTCCGCGCTAAGCGTGGACGAGCCGAGCTGCACCACCGGCGCGGCTTCCGTGACCAAAACCGTTTGGCTGGCCTCTCCGATTCTCAGCGACACATTCAAAACCTGCTGCGCTCCTACCGTAAGCGTGAGGTCTGACTGCTTGGTCGCGGAAAACCCCGCGGCCGAGACCGTGACCTCATAGGGGCCCGGCAGCAGATTGGGGGCCGAGTAATATCCCGTGGAATCCGTAGTCGCCTCGCGGGCTACGTTGGTCGCCGTATTCGTGATGGCTACCCGCGCGCCGACGATCGCCGCGCCCGAAGGATCGGTGACCGTGCCCGAAAGCGTCGCACCGGACACCTGCGCGCTGGCCTGGCTGGCTGAAAAGATCGCGATGGCCAAAATGGCCAGAAACACTCCCAGTCTGTGTTGCATAGAGACCCCCTGCCGCTCACAAGTTATACTCCTGAAGGTCGCGGAAGTCAATCCCACTTTGGAGTTACTGCTCAGCGGGCCGCTCGGTGACGGGACGGCTTACCCGCTCCGGCAGCGCGGCTTTGCGCCGGCCTGCTTGCTCTTCCTCGAGCAGCGCAGCGTGCTCCGGATCGTCCGGATAGGCGTAAATGGTCGGCGCACGGTGGATCATCAGGCCGCCAGTGTCGGCCGTCGGGCCATAGGTGCTGTGCAGGTCACGCTGGAACACTCGGAGCATAGCGGTCTGCTGTCCGCGGTGATGCGCGGTATGAGTCAGCCGGCGGGTCATCACCCACAGGCGGGTGCGCGGAACGTCGAAGAAAGTCGTTTGCGCCTCCCACCACTCCTCGGTTCGCCCGGCGAGAGCGGATAACCTCAGAGCGCTGTCACGCGCATAGACGCGCATGAACTCGATTCTGGTTTCCTGCGCGGGCAGCGGCTGCCCGGTGACCGTGGCGTCGAGCATGGTGCGGAACCAGATATCATCGCTGACGCACTGATGTACCATGTGCTCGAGCGGACTCCGCCCGCGAGGGTCCTGGGCATGCGGCCGGCGGCGCAGGTCCGCGTCGTCGAACATGCTCCAGACGCTCAGGACTTTGGTGATTTCGGTTCGATACGTGTCAATCAGGAATTGGTAGCGCATTTACCGCAACCCCGCCCCTTGCAAAAATTCCTCCGCCACCTTGGCCACCGCGAGGTGCTCGCCGTCCACGCGGTAGTTAAGCTGCTGCATGGTCTCATTCGTGAATTTTCCGGAGAGCTCCAGCAGCGCCGCGCGCAATCCGGCCACCTCCTGCAACTGGTCCTCGCGGGCGGCGACGCACACCTGGTAGGGCGGAAACGCATGCCGGTCGTCGCGCAGCACCTTGAGGTCCATCTTGGAAAGCAGCCCGTCGGTGGCGTTGGCGGCGATCATGCTGACCTGGTTCTGCTCGATGGCCTTGTACAGGAGGCCGAGGTCCATGTTCTTCGCCGATCCCTTCCAGCGCAGGTGATAGGCTGCGTCGAGCGAAGCCAGCCCGTCGGTACGCTGCTGGAACTCATAGCCGACTCCGAGCGCCCAGCCGCCGGCAACGCTGGCCGCGTCGGTCAGCGTCTCCAGGTGATGCTCGCGCGCATCCGCGCCGCGGATCACCATCGCAAAGCTGTTGTCGATGCCCAGAGGGTCGAGCCACTCGACGTGGAAATCGCGAAGGTATGCCGACCGCACGCGCGCCAGGACGACGGAAGGGTCGGGATCGGTGGGCTGCTTCAGCACCGCCGCCAGCGCGGTGCCGGTGTATTCGGGATAAAGATCGATTTCGCGATTGATCAGCGCCTGGTGCGCCAACAGCGTCCCGCCCAGGTTGAGGCGCCGCTCTACCGGCTGATGCAGCCTGCGTTCCAGGTGCTGCGCGACGATTTCACCCAGCACCACCTGCTCGGTGAAATTTTTCGACCCCACGACGAGGACGTGCTTCCGGCTTGCCGTCGAGCACGCGCACAGCGACGCCGCGGCGATCAACCCGGCGAGAATTTTCGTTCGATCCATCCCAGTCCTCCGTCGGCCAGAAGCGCCATGGCCGCGGCCGGCACGGCCCCGGCGAGAATCTGCGTCGTATCCACGGAAGCGACTCCCCGAAAAATAAACACGCCGAGCCCGCCGCCCCCGATGGCCGCCGCGATGGTTGCGGTGCCGATGGTGGTCACCGTGGCCACGCGGATGCCGGCCAGAATCGTGCGAGCCGCCAGCGGCAGCTCCACCTGGCGCAGCAACTGCGCATCGGTCATCCCCATGGCGACGGCGGAATCGCGCACCGCCGGATCGACGCTCGCGATCCCCACGAAGGTGTTGCGCAAGATGGGCAGCAGCGCGTACAGCACCAGCGACACGATCACCGTGCGCTTGCCGATGCCTCCGATCAGAGGGATCGGAATCAGGAACCCGAACAGCGCCAGGCTCGGAATGGTTTGCATAACGCTGGCGAATCCCAACAGCCATCGCCGCAACGCCGGTTGCCGCGTCAGCAGAATGCCGGACGACACGCCCAGAAGGGTCGCCAGCGCCATCGCGCTCACGACCAGCGTGAGATGCTCGCCGGTCAGCTCGAGAATTTCGTTGGTGAGGCCGGGTCGCATGCAAGCATCCTAATCGTCCGCGAGACCCGCCAGGAAGGCCCGCGCCTCATCCGTCCGTGTCTGGCGAAATTCCGGCGGAGCCGCGATCGTCTCCAGCCGGCCGTTGGCGAGCAGCGCGATCCTCGACCCCAGCCGCAGCGCTTCCCGCACGTCGTGAGTGACGAACATCGAGGTCTTTTGGAACACGCGCCGCAATTCCAGAAACTGTTGTTGCAACTCGCGCCGGGTTACCGGATCGACCGCGCCGAACGGCTCGTCGAACAGCAGCAGTGGCGGATCGGCGCCCAGCGCGCGCGCGACTCCCACTCTTTGCCGCTGCCCGCCGGAGAGCTGCCGCGGGTAGCGCGTCAGGAACTCGGCAGGCGGGAGTCCCACGCTATCAAGCAGCCGGCTTACTTGCTGGTCCAGGCGGGGCTGCGGCCAATTCTCCAGCGTTGGAACCAGGCCGACATTCTCGCCCACGGTGAAATGAGGAAACAACCCCACCTCCTGGATCACGTATCCGATGCGACGCTTCAGGCGGATCGGGTCCCACTCCGTGGTCGGACGGCCTTCGACCAAAACCTGGCCGTGCGTCGGAAACAGCATGCCGTTGGTCATCTTCAGTGTCGTAGTCTTGCCGGACCCGCTGCGCCCGAGCAAGATGAGCGTCTCGCCCGGCTCCACCGCGAAGCTCACATCGGAGAGAATCTGCCTGCCGTCGATTGAGTAGGAGACGTTCCGAAACTCCACTAATGGCATCAAGAGCATTATTCCAGACTGTGGCACAATTTAAAGCATGTCAGTCAACGAGGAGCTGAGCGAGCAAACCGAACACGCCAAGGACCCGTTTGATCGCAACGTCGCCGTCACCATGGCAATCATCGCGGCGGGTCTAGCCATCGTCTCCGTCCTGGGGCAGGTCTTCGCCACCGAGGAACTGCTTGCGCAGCAGCAGGCGTCGGATCAGTGGGCCTTCTACCAGGCCAAGACCATCCGGCGGTACGAGTCGGATATCGCCCGCGACCTGTTCAAAGCGGCCACGAGCGGCGAGGCCACCGCCAAGTCGGCGGAGACCTACGCGCACAACGCGGAACGCTACGAGAAGGAAGGCGAAGAGATCCAGGTGGAGGCGAGGAAGCTCGAGTCCGAGAGCAAGCTGAAGGGCCAGGAGGCTCTGCGGATGCACATCGGCGAAGTCTTTCTGGAGGTCGGGATCGTGTTTGCCTCGCTCGCCATTCTGACCAAGCGGCGGCTGGTGTGGTCGACATCCATCGTCAGCGCGTGCGTGGGGGTCGTGATCGCGGCCACAGCGATCTTCATACACTGATCCGCCTATCCGCTCCCTCACGGTCGTGGTTCCGTTATCGCTCTTTCCATAGCAGCTCGGCATCGGAACGCCTGACGTAATTGGCGTCGATCTCGGCCGGATCCTGCGCCAGGCCCAGCGCGAAGCGCGAGGCCGCAATCCGGCCGATGGCGCCGGCGAGCGCACGCGGATCTTTGATCACCTCGAGATCGCCCTCGGGAAGTGTGGCGAGCCACGCCGGGAAATTCATTACGACTTCTTCGAGCACAGGCTCGAGTGCGGCGTTGTACACGGCCGCGTAGACTTCGCCGCGGCGCGCATCGAGGACCGTGGCGCGCAGCTCGCGCGTTCCGAACGACGCCAGCGCCTGGAGATTCGATACCGCCACGACCTTGCGGCCCGTCGCCTCGGCCAGACCCTTCACAGCCGTCAAGCCGATCCGCACGCCGGTGAACGAGCCGGGCCCGGATGCGGAAGCGAAGCAGTCCATCTCATCTAGCGCGACCCCGTGACGTGCAAGCAGCCGATCGATCTCGTCGAATAGAACGTGCCCAAATCCGTCGGGAGAATGGAGCGGGACCTCCTCTAGCACGCGCTGGTCCTCGACCAGAGCGATGCTGCCGAACTCGCTCGTGGTATCCACGGCGAGCACGCGGACGCTCACGGCGTCAGCCTGTAGATTTTATCGACGATGTACGCTTTCCCGTTCGCGTTGAGAACAGCCATGCGCAAGCTCAGCACCGCGGGAAAATTCCTGACGATCGAGGGCGGGATCTTAAGCGTACCCTCGCGGCCCGAGCCCGCGACGCGATACCCTTCCCCGTCGATGGCGACTTCCGCCGTCCACTCCACCAGCAGCGAGCGCGTGGCGCGGGTGTCGCGCTTTATCTTCAGCGCGTAGCGCGGCAGACGCGAAATCGACAGATCGGCCGCGGCCGGCTCGGCGATCTCGAACGGAGTCTTTTGCGGATTCTGCTCGACCTCCTGCACCGGTACCGGGCGCGACTCGAATTTGTAGGACTTCAGCATGCCCTCCTTGCGGCCCTCGCGTGAAACGTTCAGCACCCAGTCGTGCGATTTGTCCGGAGGCTCGCCGGTGAAGTGCTCGCCGCTGTAGCCCTTCTGCTTGATGCGCTCGCCGGTGGCGGGATTCACCCACGCCACGTCGTAGCCGTGCTTCTCGACCGTCAATTCGATCGGCGCGCCGGGCTTTTCCACGTACACGATGTATTCCGTGCCTTCGAGCGCCACGGCCCGGCCGCCATCGACATCGAAGTACGGCTCCAGCTCCCAGAATCGGTTCCCCGACATGAACTCCGCCCACGCCGCCATGTAGGGACCCGAACCCGACGCCGGATACTGGCCGTTCATGGTCGCGTTCCAGAGATCGCTCCGCGACTTGATCCCGGTGTTGATCGCGGGAGCCTGGTAAAGCTGGTGCTCCACCGCGCCGATGTTCTCGTCCGCCGTTCCGTAGCCGATCAGGTTCATCCAGCCGTCGGCCAAGAGCGGAGCCGAGGTCGCCTCGGCCAGCGCGGCCCGTGGATGATTGTACGGATCGAGCTTCTGGACCAGCGCACCGGCCTCCTTGAGCGTGGCTCGCCCTCCGCGGGCATTTTCAAACGCCGCCGCCGAGCCCATCCACGTGATGTTGAACGCGGCGAAGCGGCTGACAAGATCGGTAAGAAAGCGCTCGCGTTCCTGCCGGTCCTCGAGGATGGACGCGAGCACGAGGTCAGCCGTCATGCCCTTCGCGTTGATCGCGCGGATGCGCTCGGCCGCTTCGCCAAGATCGGCGCCCGCTTCGATAGCGACCCGCAAATGGGTGAACTTTTCCTTGGCCCTCTGCGCGACCAAGGTGTCGAACTCGGAGCGCGGCATCGCCAGGAAGCGGTCCACCGCCGTCGAGACCCACAGGTGGGGCCGATTGTTCTCGGTGGCGAAGTGGTGCACGTTGGCGACGCGAATGAATCCCGGGGAATCGGATTCGGCCGCCTGGAAGCGCCCTTCCTTGCCGTCCAGACTCGCCAGATTGCTGGTGAGGCGGTAATCCCAATCGCCCGGCTCGGTCGGCGAAAAACGGATCACGGCGCGGCGTTCGCCGTCGCGGAAGGCGTACATCAAATACGTTCGATGCCGCGGCGAGCGGAACTCAGCGCGCAACTGGAGCTGCGCGGTGTTTTCCCCCGGCTCGAGATTGAAGACGATGTCGCAAGGCGACCAGGCGGGCGTCGACGGACACGTGGATTGCGCCGGCAGGGAAGCGGCGGCAAGCGCCATCCACAGAAGCAGCAGCATCTGCTCCACTATATCGCGCGGTCAAAACTTAAGCCGCGCGCTGAACTGCATCGTCCGCGCGCCCCCTGCCGAGGTGATCTGGCCAAACCGGGACGAGTTGATGTTCATATTCGGACTGAAGACGGCGAAGATCGGGTGGTTGAAGACGCTCAGCGCCTCCATCCGGAGCTCGAGTCCCAACCTTTCCGTCAGCTTGGTTTCTTTGTACAGGCTCGCGTCCATGCTGAACAGGCGCGGTCCGGTGAACATTCTCCGCTGCAATGCGCCGACGTTGCCCGGACCCGGATTCGTGAACAACTGGCCGAAAAACGGTTGCTGGCCGTCCGGAGCGACTGCGTGCCCATCTTTTCCGATCACAGAAGCGGGAACCATGTAGGGCCCGTTCGGCGTCATCTGGAACTTCAACAAGCCGTTCAAAGCACTCTTGTTGAGAAACGTGTTCGACTCGTTTGTGCCGGAGTAATTTCCCCGCAGAAACGTGCCCCGCCCGGATGGGATCGAAAATGGATTGCCCGACTGCCAGATGAATATTCCACTGGTGGTCCACCCGCTCAACAACCGGTTCCACCCGCGCTCCAGCCGGAGGAAATGCCCCTGGCCCATCGGGAGATCGTAGGAGTAATTGGCCTTGAACTGGTGCGTCAGGTCCGTGGGTGTTCGCGAACGCTCGATGCTCCCGTTATGGATATCTAGAAACGGCTCGAAGCGGTCTTGATCGACGCCCGCCGCGTCACTCAGCCATTTGGAGAACACGTAGTTCGCCTGGTATGCCAGCCCGCGCCGCAAACGGCGCCGCACCTCGATCTGGGCCGAGTCATAGCGGGAATTGCTGAAATTGGTGACGTAAAGCGCGCTCAACGCGTTTGGATTGGGGAAGAAATTGACGCGGCCGTTGAGCCCGTTCACCTGATAGATGTAGGCAAGCTCAGCGGCCTCACCGGTCCGAATCACGGAGCGGACGGTTCCACTGGTAAGGAAGCCGCCGGATGCGAGTTGGTTGAAGACCGGCAGAGGTTGGCTGCCCGCGACGCGCGGATTGTAGGCCGGGTTATAACCGAAGTTTGCGGCCAGCGACAAATCCGCATTTGATTGCGCGCGCAGAAAATCGGCCAGGAATCCGTTGCTCCGGATGTCGGTCTGGTTGACGTCGAACCCGCGCAGGAGCTTGGTGGCATGGCTGCCCAGGTACTTCGCTTCGACGATGGTCCCCTTGATCTCGCGCTGGATTCCCAAGGTGAATTCCTGATCGTAGGGCGTCCGGAGATTGGGATCGAACAAGGTGTAGTAGACGGTTGGGTTCTGAGCATAGCCGTCGGCGAATGTCAGAGGAACTTGATAATCGGCCTTCAGAGCGGGTCGGTTGGTACTGACCGTGCCGCTCAAGTCGAACACGGCCGGCAATCCTTGCAGCCCCGGATTCGTGGCCGTATAGGCGTACGCCAAATTGGCGGCTTCATCGTACACATAGTGAATCGAGTACCCGGCGCGAAGCGAGGTCTTGCCGTCGCCGAACACATCCCAGGCCAGGCCGACGTTGGGAGCGAAGTTGTTCAGGTCCTTGTTGTAGAAAGGCCGGCCCGCGGAGTTCCCGGAAAAATCCAGCGTTGCGTTGGACAGAAGCGTGGCCGTCGGGTTATTGTTCTGGATCAGGGGCTGCAATGCGAGCGAATTAGTTTCGTTGGCGGGAGCGTAATAGTCCCAGCGCAGGCCCAGTGTCAGCGTCAGGTTCTTGCGAATCTTCCACTGGTCCTGTCCATAGAAGGCGTGATTGGAGAACGTAAAATCCCGCACAAACGGAGCGCCAGGCACGAACCCGGACGTGCGGCTAGTGACGTTATAAGCGACATTCGCGTTATCGAGCAATCCCCCCAGGCTGGCCAACAGCTCATTCGCGCGGTCGAGGTCGGTTGCGGAGACACCAGGCAGATCAAAGAAATCCAGCAGATAGACCTGCTGCTTCGACGACGTAATACCGACGTTGTATGTCGGGATGGTGTCCACGTAATCGTAGAGATGAGTGCGCGCGTCCAGGAGCTGATAGCCGAATTGAATGGTGTGCCGCCCGCGCACCCAGCTCGCATTATCTAACAGGACGTAAACATTAGTCTGCCGTCCCTGAGGGAGAAATCCCACCACCGGAGAAGTAAAGTCCAGCCCGCCGACGATGTAAGGGGGCAGCTTTTCCGAGGTCGGGAACGAGCCGGGAGCAAGATTGAAGCCGCCGCGAAGCTCGTTGGTGAAAGTCGGCGACGGGTTCCAGCGCCAGGAGGAAGCCAGAAACTTCGTCGAGTCATCGTTCGTCACCGGCGGGGTTGTATAGTATGCGGTACCCTCGTCCGGGCGATCCACCAGGTCGCGATTCCAGATGAATGCCGTTGCGAAGGCGTGCCTGGTCGAAAGATAATAGTCAACCTTGCCGCTGACGTTGTCACGGTCGCGGTTGTCCCGCACCAGAAACGAATACCCGGCGGTGTTCAGTAGTTGTCCGGGCCGGCTGTCCCCCGCCCTGGTGTTATTGATCTTGGAAGGCGGCGGAACCTGGTTCAGGAGGGCCGCCACCGCGGGGTCCGGCTTCAGGTTTACAATGCCCAGGATATTCTTCTTCTGCTGTAAGTTCCCACGCGAATCGATGTAGGAAAAGGTCCCGTCACGTGCGCTCTGGGTGAGAATGGCAGCGTCTTCCAAAGCTTCGCTGCGCCGCCGGTACAGTTCGTAGTTCGCGTAAAAGAACAGCTTATCGCGCTTGATCGGCCCGCCCAAAGATCCACCACCCTGATTCAGGTTCAGGCGCGGCAGTTGGACGCCCTCCTTGTTGTTGAACCAGCCATTGGCGGCGAAACTCCGGTTGCGGTTCTGCCAAAGTAACTTGCCATGGTACTGATTGCCGCCCGAAGGTGTGACAAAGGTCACTTGCGAAGATCCGCTGGCAGCCGAGCTGGAATTCGAAGTGGACACGGTGAATTCCTGCACCTGGTCCAGCAGGGGCAGGTTGGGAGTATAATTCAGGCCCCCGGTGCGGATGAAGTTGTCCTGGATGTTCACGCCGTCCAGAGTGACGTTGCTGAACGATGAACGCTGCCCGTTGATGTTGGTTTCAAATTGATTCGACGACACACCCGCCTGCGTGGCGATGAACGCCAACGGATCGCGGTCGCTCACCGGCAACCGGCTGACCTGGTCTGCCGTCACGGTCGTCGAAACTTCCGTGCTTGTGGTTTGGACCGTCTCAGCGCCCGCGGTGACGTCGATTGATGTCGTCGTCGCAGCCAGCACTAGTTTGATCGGCACAAGATCGGTTGTGCGCGCAGGGTCCACCTTTACGCTTTCGAGCTTGTAGGGCACGAACCCCGCGGCCTCTACCGTCAGGTCGTACAATTCCGGCCGCACGCTCTCGATCACGAACAAACCCTCGGGCGTCGTGATCGTCGCCAGCAGCGGACGTTGGCCGCCGTGCAGAAGCAGGTTGACGGTGGCCCTGGGGATCGCCGCGCCCGATGGATCTTCCACCGACCCTGTGATCCGGCCGGTGATTTGAGCGTTTGCGACGGAGGAGAGAAATAGCACGAGTACACTTGAACGAAACAGCATGAACCCTCCCTGTACTATATTCGGCAGTCTAGCACGCGGGCATGAGGAGTGAGCACACCGGCGTGAACCGAGTGGGATAATGTGGAAAGAGCAGAATTATGAGCTCGAAGGCCTTGAAACCCTCCGCTAGGAGCCTCTACGATCGGGACTTCTTTGCTTGGACCAGCGAGACGGCGCGCCTGCTTCGCGCCGGCCGGTTCGCCGAGGTGGATATCCAACAACTGGCCGAGGAGCTCCAAGATATGGGCAAGAGCGCAAAGCGAGAACTATGGAGCCGGCTGACGATCATCCTTCTGCACCTCCTGAAATGGCAGCAGCAGCCTGAGAAAAGGTCCCGCAGCTGGCGATCCACAGTGGATGACCAACGGACGGAGATCCGCCGGCTATGCGGGCAGTCCCCGAGCTTGCGGCGCGATCTGGCAGCAGCTGTCGAGGACGTCTATCCGGATGCCGTCCGGCGCGCCGTTGTCGAGACCGGATTGCCCGCCGGTACCTGGCCCCGCCAGTGCCCGTTCACCGAGGATCAGATCCTGAACGAAGAATTTCTACCGGAATAGCACCGGTGGCCGAGCGGTTTCAGTCTAGCACGCGGGCATGAGGTGCGCGTATAATACCGCTATGAAGACTGCGATTCCCTTTCTCCTCTGCACCCTCGCCGTATCGGCCTTCGCCGCCCGCTCGGTGGAAGAGTTCAAGACCAGCGCCGGCGCTCTCAAAATTACTACCGTCCAGCACGCCGGCCTGATGATCGAGGCTGGCGGCCAGGTGATCCAGGTGGATCCGGCCATGGGAAGCTACGATGGCCTGCCTGCGGCCGATCTCGTCCTGATCACCGATATTCACGGCGACCACCTCGTGCCCGCGCTGATCGCCAAGGTGAAAAAACCCAACGCCACCATCATCGCGCCCGCGGCGGTGGCTAAGACCGTCACCGAAGCCACGGTCCTGAACAACGGCCAATCGAAAACCATCGGCGCCTGGACCGTCGAAGCCGTGCCGATGTACAACCTGAAGCGCGGTCCTTCGGAGGGCAAGCTGTTTCACGACAAGGGCCGCGGCAACGGCTATGTGGTGACCTATGGCGGCCTGCGGATTTACATCGCCGGCGACACCGAGGGCATTCCGGAAATGCGCGCGCTCAAGAACATCGACGTCGCTTTCATTCCGATGAATCTCCCGTACACGATGCCTCCGGAAGAGGCGGCCGACGCAGTCAAGGCGTTTCATCCCAAGGTGGTCTATCCCTACCACTACATGGGCTCGGACGTGAAGCTGTTCGAGGCGGCGCTCAAGGGAACCGGCATCGACGTCCGGCTCCGGAATTGGTATTAACCGGTCTGATAGGGACATGCCATGACGCTCAGTCCAGAACGAGAACAACTGATTGAGCTTGCGAAAAGGATTCCGGCGGATGAGATCCCAGCCGCCAAGCGCATGTTGGAATCCCTTATCGTCGATCCGTTCTGGCTAGCGCTCCGAGCCGCGACGTACGACGACGAGCCTGTGACGCCAGAAGAAGAATCGGCGATCGAGGAAGCTCGCGAGTCCATCCGGCGTGGAGAGTCCCTGATCCCGCACGAGGACATACTCCGTGAGTTCGGGATGTGAGAGCGATCGCTTGGACGCAAACCGCGCGGGCCGACGTTCGGCGCATCGACCGCGAGCAGGCGATGTTCATCCTGCGGACACTGGGTGAATACGCCAGGAGCGGCCAGGGTGACGCCAAGCCTCTTAAGGGTGCGGACCGGTTTCGCTTGCGCGTAGGCAACTGGCGAATTGTGTTCGATGAGGGTCCGAACGGAGCCATCCGCGTCCTGCGCGTTCGCCACCGAAGCGAGGCCTACCGCTGATGGCGGATCAGATCGCTTCCAGCTCTTCTTCGAGCAACTGTTTCTGATACAGGTCCGCGTAATAGCCGCCCCGTGCGAGCAGCTCGGCGTGCGAACCCTCCGAACCCCTTCTCCGTGCTCGATCGCTACTTCCATGTTGCTACCCAGGCGCGCAGATCCGCGACTTCCGACTTGTGAACAACGTGCACAATGGCCACCCGTGCGGAATCGGGAAGCCTCTTGAATTCGGATAACGAGTAGTTGAGGATCGGATGTCCGCCATCTGTCTGGATCGCCCAGACATAATTGTTCTTGCCAATCTGCGGCGAGCGTGATCCGTCGCGCACATGCAGACTTACGGGATACATTGCTACATCAGACTTGCCCTTCAGTTTCATTAGCTCTTTCTTTGTCGCGCCGCCCGGTCACGCCGCTGCCAAGAAAACCGAGCGAACCATAGACCCCTCTTCGTAGGGGATCGGACCTTTGTAGCCGTTCCCTGGGTGAGAGATAGCCGGTACGCTTCCCATGGGACCCATAACGTCTTGCGGCGGTAATGCCGCGCCATCCAAAGATCCCTCCGAGACGTCCGTTGTTGCCTCCCTCACGGGTCTTGCACCCGAACGAGCCGCGAGCGCTGCATCGTACCTTGATTTGGCCAGTGCAATATCATCGTCCTTGATGTCTACCTGTCGAACCTCAAATCCGGGTTGATTTCTCATCTCTTCCACAGCATACGGGTTGGTGTTGGTACTACTCAACCAGCAGATCAGTTGAACCCTGCCGTTATAGTCCGCAAAGAGATTGCGCCAGTGGCGTCCGACAAATGCGACGGCAATCTTCATCAAGACGGAGTTTCTTATCATGCGGCCAATTTCCTCCTGAATCTCGCCAGGAGTGCCAAGAAAAACAGGAGATACGCGATCTGTTGCCACTATTTCGAGCTCCTCTAATGTAGTTAAATTAGATCGCTTCCAGTTCCTCTTCCAGCAACTGCTTCTGATACAGGTCCGCGTAGTAACCGCCCCGGGCGAGCAGCTCGGCGTGCGAGCCTTCTGCGACCACTTCTCCGTGCTCGAGCACGAAGATTTTGTCGGCGTGCCGGATGGTGGAGACGCGGTGCGAGATCAGAATCGTCGTGCGTCCGCGCATGACGCCCGATAGTTCCGACAAAATGCGCTCCTCGGTCGCCGTATCGACGCTCGAGAGCGCGTCGTCGAGGATCAGAATGCGCGGGTCGCGCAGCACCGCCCGCGCGATCGCCGTGCGCTGCTTCTGGCCGCCCGAAAGCGTGATGCCGCGCTCGCCCACCAGGGTCCGGTAGCCGTCCGGAAATCCAGCGATGTCCGGCGCCAGGCCTGCGATCGTGGCGGCACGGCGAATCTCTTCCCCGGCCGCCTGCTTCGCGCCGAAGGCGATGTTCTCTTCCAGCGTGGCGCTGAACAGGAACGTCTCCTGAGGGACGTAGCCGATGGCGCGGCGCAGATCTTGGGGCGACAGATCGCGCAGGTCGACGCCGTCGAGCGTCACCGTTCCGGAACCCGGATCGATCAGCCGGGGAATCAGATTGGCGAGCGTCGTCTTGCCGCTGCCCGTGTGGCCCACGATCGCCACGGTGGCGCCGGCCGGGATCAGCAGGTTCACGCCTTCCAGTGCCGGGCGATCGCCGAAGCGCACGGCGACGCCCCGGAATTCGATTTCCCCGCGCAAAGGATCGGGCAACGGGCGGGGCGCGGCCGGCGGCGCAATCGCGGGGCGCTCGGCCAGGATCGCCCGCACGCGCCCCAGCGACGCCTTGCCGCGCTCCATCAGGTTGGCCACCCAGCCCATGGCGATCATCGGCCACACCAGTATGCCCATGTAGGTATTGAACATCACGAAACTGCCGAGCGAAAGCTTGTGCGCGGCCAGCCGCAGGCCTCCCATCCACAGCACCAGCAGGAACGCCAGACCCACCAGCGCCTGCAGCAGCGGATTGAACAAGCCGGAGACGCGCGCCAGGCGCAGGTTCTCGCGAATGTAGTCGCGATTCAGCTCCTCGAAGCGGGCCAGCTCGGCCGGCTCCTGCACGTAGGCCCGGATCACGCGCACGCCCGACAGATTCTCCTGCACCCGGCTGCTGATGTCGGAGAACATCTTCTGGATCGACTCGAAGCGATCGTGAATGTGGCGGCCGAACACCATCACGGCCAGGCTTACCAGCGGCGCGGGCGCCAGAGCCACCAGCGTGAGAGGCCAGTCCACCCACAGCATCACCGCGACCGCCAGCACCAGCGTCAGCGACGTCTCGCACCAGTACATGACGCCCGGCCCCAGCATCATACGCACGGCGTTCATGTCGTTGGTGGCGCGCGCCAGGATATCGCCGGTGCGCATGCGTCCGTAGAAACCGGAGTCGAGCGTCACCAGCCGCGAGAACAGATCGTTGCGCAAATCGTATTCGACGTCCCGCGAGATGCCGATCAGGATCACGCGCATCCAGTATTGGAACACGCCCTTGAGCGCGGAGACCGCGGCCAGCAGCACGCAGAAACCGAACAGGGCTCGCAGCGCCCGTCCGGCGGTCAGCGAGTCGATGGCCGCGCGCATCACCAAGGGCAGCCCCGCGCCCAGCAGGTCCTTCACCGCCAGCGAGCCCATGCCCAGCGCGAAGCCACGACGGTAGCGCCACAGGTACGGGCGGAGAAATCGAACGGCGTCCCTCATTGCCCGAACCACTCCGCCACGGTCTTGAGCCACTCGAGCAGGAAAACCTTGCGGCCCTCGCGCGTGCGCCACCAGCTGTTCGCGCTGAAATCGCGATCCGGCGCGGCCACAACGTAAAAGGTGAGATCGGGCGCCACGGAACGGAAGATTTTTCTCGCGCGGCGGGTGTGGTAATCGCTGGTGACCAGCAGCACGCTGTGGGCGTCCAGACGGCGCAGTTCGGGCACCAGGGCGCGCGCCTCCTCGCCGGTGGACCGGGCCTCGTGCTCGGCATGCAGAAAATATGATTCCGGGTATCCTCGGTTCACGGCGAAGCGGATGGCCAGCTCGCACTCGTGAAAGCCGTAGGAGCCGCCCGGCCCGCTCACCATCACTTTCGGTGTGAAGCCCTGCCGGGTGAGCTCGGCGGCCGTGAGAATGCGGCTGCCGAAGGAGTCTCCCGCGAGCACCAGCGCGACGTCGGCTTTGTGCGGCGGTCCCGCGTTTACCAGAAACGAACCCGCCGCGCTCAGAAGGGCCGTGTGAAAGAGTGCACCCAGGATCACGACGCCGGCGAGCGGCAGACCCAGAGTGCGAAAACTACTTTTCGTCGGAGCTCCTCTGGTCCAGACGTCCCACTGACTTCAGCCGCTGGAACATCCGCTCCACCTCGTCCTCGTCCTCCGGACGCAGCAGCGGGTACCTGGGCGCGGGCAAATGCTTCCGTTCGGGCGCGGGCGCCTCGCCCCAGAACTGGCGATAGGGAATGCCGTCGAGCAGCGCCTCGCGCGAGTAGCGGCGCAGATGCCGCAACAGGCTGCCGCAGGAATCGAAATCGCCGGCGTAAATCAGCAGGCGCGTCCTCTCATCGGCGAGGGTCAAGTGCACCACAAGGGGAGCGCTCCAGCCGGTCTGATCCAGGCGGCGCACATGGGCCCACGCAATCGCCTTGCGTCCGATCACCAGATGGGTTTCATGAATCTCGATGGGCCGCCGCAGGGCCAGCAGCAGCAGGCCGAGCGCGGTCAAGCCGAATAGTCCCGCCGCAATCCAGGCGGGAGACCAGCGCATCCCCACCCAGGACGCCAGCAGCGTTCCACCCACCGCGAAAAGAGCCAACGAAAGATACCGGCGGGAGGGGAGATAGCGTGCGATCGGACGGCTCACAACTTCAGACTACCATCGGAGCCGGAGGAGTGGGAATAGGACTCAGCGGTCCGTTGTCGGGAACGTTTTCGAAATGTGATCGTGCCAGGTGAGGCGTTCTTCATCCACTAGCGCCCACACCAAGCCGAGCCCCACCGAGAGAAAGCTCAACAGTCCGGCCACCTGGCGCAGGCGGCGCTGTTTGCGGCCGGGCGCGCGGCCGTCGAAATTCACCAGCCGAAGCCCGGCAAAGCGCAGCCCGGGCGTGTCGACGTCCGCCATGTACCACAGCAGCCGGTAGAAGAATGCGACACCCAGCACGGCGCCCACCAGGAACGGAGCGTTGTTGCGGCTGAGCACGATGTCTCCGCCCGACAGGAAAAAAACCACCAGGAACAGGCCCAGCCCGATCAGCACCATGCTCGTGTCGATCGCTGCGGCCATGGCGCGGTGCGCCGGCACCGCCACCGGGGCGTCGCAATAGATGACCGCCTCCACCTCCGTGCGAAGCGGATTCCCGTTCATGGCGGTTCCCTGAAAATCCAGTCTCTGCTGCAAATCCGCCGCGGAACGGGGACCCGGCGGCCGCGGTGGTCTAGCTGAAGGTGTCTGATCGTTCCGTCGCGGTTCACGCCGAACCGGCGTCAGCGTCGGAATCGGGATTACCTTCCGGCTGCCCCATGCGTCTGGAAGAGATGCCTCTTGGAACAGCGGCCGCTGGTAGACCGGGCTCGGCGGAGGGGCCTCGACTCGCGGCGCGCCGCCCGGAATGCTTTCGAGAGCCGGCGCCGTCGCGCCCGGCACCGGATAAGTCTCGGGCGCCGGCCGGGTCGCGGAAATATGCAGACGCCGGCCACAGCGCACACAACGGCGCTCGTCTTCCTCGTTCCAGGCCTGACAGTATCGGCACTGCATCTCGTGTCTCTTGCTCCGGCTTGACTCGCCTGACGGGGCTCTGTTACGGTTCTCGCTTGAGCCCTCGACCCGCTACAGTCCTTCGTAACATATTCGGTGCAAAATGTCACGCACTTTATTTCCTCCACTTAACCGTCCTACTCCTTCCAGCGCTGACGTTAAGCGCCCAAACCTACGTTCCTGCTTTACCGCCTCCGCCACCGCCGGGGACTCAGGTCAGCCCAGATCCGGATCACCCGGTGCCCCCCGCCAGGCCCAACGCGCCCGACGCCGAGCACTACCGCATCGCGGCCGTCACCCAGGAAGCCAACGGACCTTGGTATTACCTCCGCGGCGCCGCCATCCTTGAAACTACCGACATGCAGCTCAAGGCCGACGAGGTCGATTACAATTCCGACACCGGCTATGCTGAAGCTCGCGGCCACGTGCACTTCGAGCATTTCACGCGCGGCGAAAAACTCGATTGCGATAGGGCCGAGTATAACGTCGAGGAACAGACCGGCAAGTTCTACACCGTCAGCGGCTCGGCGGTCTCCCGGATTCAAGCTCGCCCCGGCTTATTGACCACGCAAAATCCCTTTTATTTTCACGGGAAATGGGCGGAACGATTAAAGGATCACTACATCCTGCATGATGGCTTCCTCACGGACTGCTTGATCCCCCGCCCCTGGTGGGTGCTGCGCGGTCCCACCTTCGACATTGTCCCGGGCGAGCGCGCCATTGCCCACCACTCATGGTTCTACTTGCGGCGGGTGCCGTTATTCTACGCTCCTTTCTTTTACAAGTCCCTGAAGAAAGAACCGCGGAGGAGTGGATTCTTAATACCCAACATTGGAAACAGCTCGACCCGTGGAAAGATGTTCGGGCTAGGCTACTATTGGGCGATCAACCGCAGCTTTGACGTCACTTATCGCGCGCAATATTTTTCTGAAGTGGGCTTGGCGCACCAGGTCGATTTTCGAGGCAAGCTCAACCAGCGGAGCGACTTCGATTTCGCCCTCTACGGCCTGAGGGACAGCCGCGACGTCACGCCGTCCGACAGCGGCGCTTTGGTCGAGTTGCGCACGAAGTCCGATCTGGGCAAGGGATGGGAAGCGCGCGGCGAGTTAAATTACCTGACGTCTTTCGCTTTTCGCCAGCACTTCACGGAATCGTTTAATGAAGCAGTGTTCTCGGAAACTCACTCGGTTGGGATCGTGACCAAACACTGGTCGGACTTCGGGGTCACCTTCGTGGCTCAGCGGAACGTGAATTTCCAGAGCGCACTGCCAAACGATGCGGTCGCGATCCGCAAGCTGCCGGAAGCTCAGTTCATCGAGAGGGACCACGAGATCGACCTCAAGCAATGGCCGTTCTGGTTTTCGCTCGATTCGAGCGTGGGCCTGCAACGCCGGAGCCAGCTCCTGTTTCAGACGCGCCAGTTCGTCGAGCGCATGGATTTCGCCCCCCACGTGACCACCGCTTTTCGCTGGCACGATATCCAGCTCATCCCCAGCTTCGGTATCCGCGAGACGTTCTATGACTCTAGCTTTCGAAATGGCGCGATTGCCGGGCTCAACGTACTGCGCAGCTCTCGCGACGTAACCGTCGACCTGGTGCTGCCGTCGCTCGAGCGCGTTTTCACGGCTCCCAAGTGGATGGGCGACAAGGTCAAGCATGTGATCGAGCCGCGCGTGACGTATAAATACGTCAACGGCATCGACAACTTCAGCCAGATCGTGCGTTTCGATGAGACGGACCTGCTCACCAACACCAACCAGATCGAGTTTTCCGTCACCAATCGCCTGCTGGCGAAGGACGTCAACGGCACGGTGACCGACTTCCTCACCTGGCAGGTCTGGTACGACCGCTACTTCGATCCGACCTTCGGCGGGGCGGTAGTGCCCGGCGAGCGGAACGTGGTCCTGAGCGCGATCGATTTGACAGGCTACGCCTTCGTCGATGGCCGGCGGAATCAGTCGCCGGTGGTGAGCGCGCTGCGCGTTCAATCCAGGGTGGGCCTGGAGTGGCGGACCGACTACGATCCGGTTCGCCACGAGATCGTCAACAGCACCGTGTCGGTGGACGGGCGTTTTAGCAACAAGTACTTCTTCTCGGCCGGCCACACCGACTTGAAAACCGACCCCGTGCTGGCCCCGACCGCCAACCAGTTCCGGGGGGTGATCGGTTACGGAGGCGACAACCACCGCGGCTGGAACTTCGCCTTCAGCGCCTTTTACGACTACCGCAAGAGCGTACTACAGTACTCGCAGACACAGATTACCTACAACACCGACTGCTGCGGGTTCAGCGTGCAGTATCGCCGCTTCGCCTTCGGCACGCGAAACGAGAACCAGTTCCGCGTGGCGTTCGCGATCTCGAATATCGGAACGTTTGGGACGCTCAAGCGGCAGGAACGGATTTTCTAGCGCCGCTACTCAGGCTTCTTAAACAGGTTGTCGAACGCCGCGCGCGCGTCAGTGGAGTTGCGCGGCTCCGGGATATTCGGCGTCGCCATCCCGCCCGGGACGGCGGAGCCGTTGGGCGCCCCGTCGCGCGCCACCGTCAACCGCGGATTGAACAGCTCGCACTGGTTGGCCTGATCCTTGACGACCACGCGCACCGGGATAGGCTTCAGGCACTGGAAGCGCGTCGACGAATCGAAGTGCGCACACTGCTTGCAGCAGTGCAGCGCCACGCCGCACTTGGGGCAATTGCCGCGAAAGTCGATATCGGGCGGAAGCGTCGTCGAGCAATTGAAACACCGTGCCGCCGTGACCGACTGCACCATCCGCGGCAGCCGCGGACCGGTGACGTCGATGGGCGGGCGTGGACCCTGCGGGCGGGGCCGGTCTTCGCGCTGGAGCCCGCCGCTGCTGGAGGAATCGCGGCCGGAGTCCTGATAGCCGCGTTGCCGGTACTTACGGTCGCCTTCCATAAGGTTCTTGGTTGGCTCACTCCTTTGATGAAGCGGTAAGCAAATTCACGTTGGGGATCGGATTATCAGCTACGGAAGACCGCGGGTACAACCGGGCTGGGAGCCAGTGGAGTTGGATACCCGCTCAAATGCCTTAAACCACTATGTACCACGGATCGGCCGCAGAATCCAGTGAAATCTTGCTCCTGGTCCCAGAATCGGCGGCTTACGACCCCAACTTTAGCTGCCAGAGCCTGTTCCCCGCGGCTATCCAGCCTCCCCGGCCCATTTGAGGGGTGCGTCACAGGGCCGATTCAAGGGATCGTCACAATGGTTGGGGCTGACGCGCAAGGAGTACCCCAGCCGCCCGGTCGTAAAGGGCGCGAAATCCCGCCCAAACACAAATACCGTCCCATGTTGCTCCAGCGGTTCGAGCGCGAGGATCTGGGTCGCCTCCAACTCCCCCTCGGCGCCCACCCGGCCGACCACCGCCTCCACCCGCACGTCCTTGGGAGCCAGGCCGGCCAATTCCACGGCCGCCCGCAAAGGCATCGACGAACCGGTCATGACGGCCGCCTGCGGTCCCGCCCCCAAATCGACAAAATTCACCTGCTCCCATTTCTCGCTCACCATTTGACTCCAGCGCGCCCGCTCGCGTGGCGCGGCGAACTGGTCCCGGCTGGCGGCTTCGTAGGCCCGATGCGCCGGCTCGTAGAGTTGCGACGCATACTCGCTCACCATCCGCTGGCAATGGAAGTTCGCGCTCAGGTACTGGAGCGACTGCTTGACGCGCTGCACCCAGCCTTTCGGGACGCCCTGCTCGCGTCCTTCATAGAACAGCGGCACGATCTCGCTCTCCAGAATCGAATACAGACCCGCGGCGTGCGCGTCGTCGCGATTCGCCGAGTCGCTCTCGCGATTGCCGATGGCCCAGCCGCCGGAGAACTCCGCCGCCTCGTCGAACCATCCGTCGAGAATGCTGAGGTTGAGCACGCCGTTGATGCCCGCCTTCATGCCGCTGGTGCCGCAGGCCTCCTCGCCACGGCGCGGCGTATTCAGCCACAGGTCCACGCCCTGCACCAGCTCCCGCGCCACGCGGATCCCGTAATCCTCGACGAACAAGACATGGCCCGTCAGCTCCGGGTCGCGCGAGCACTGCACAATCTCGCGGATGAGCGTCTTGCCGGGCACATCCATCGGATGGGCCTTACCCGCGATCAGGATCTGGACCGGCATCTGCGGGTCGGTGAACAGGCGTTTCAGCCGCTCCCTGTCGCGGAACAGCAGCGTAGCGCGCTTGTAGGTGGCGAAGCGCCGGGCGAAGCCGATGGTCAGCGCTTCCGGGTCGAGGATCTCCTCCAGGCGCCGGACCTCGGACGCCGGGGCGTTGCGCGCCATGGCGCTGGCGGCGGCGCGCTCGCGCACGAAGGCGATCAGGCGGCGCTTGCGGCGGCGGTGCGCCTCCCACAGCTCGGCCTCTGGAATGTCGGCGATCTGGTCCCAGATCGTCGGCTCGGCGTGGCCCTCGCGCCAGTCCGGTTGCAGGTATTGATCGTAGACGCCCGCCAGATCGCCGTTGATCCAGGTGGGCAGGTGGACGCCGTTAGTGACCGAGGTGATCGGCACCTCCCAAACCGGCAGCTTCGGCCACAATCCCTCCCACAACCTTTGCGAAACGTGGCGATGCAGGCGGCTGACGGCATTGCGATACGCCGAGGTCTTGATGGCCGCGACGGCCATCGAGAAGGGCTCGGCCGCGTCGTTGGGCACGCGGCGGCCCAGCGCCAGAAGCTGGTCGAATCCGATTCCAGCCCGCTGGCAGTAGTCGTGAAAATACTCGTACATCAAGCCGGGGTCGAACAGGTCGATCCCCGCCGGAACCGAGGTATGCGTGGTGAAGACGTTGTTGACGCGCGAGGCATCCAGGGCTTCGGCGAAGCTCAGCTTCTGCTCGGTCATCAAGACCTGGATGCGCTCCAGCGCCAGAAACGCCGAGTGGCCCTCGTTCATGTGGTAGACGGTCGGGTCGAGGCCCAGTCGCCGGAGCGCGCGCACCCCTCCGATGCCCAGCACGATCTCCTGGCGGATGCGCGTGTGCAGGTCGCCGCTGTAGAGCTGGTTAGTGATTTCGCGATGGTGCGGCTCGGCATTCTGCGGGATGTTGCTGTCCAGCAGGTACAGCTTCACGCGACCGACGTCGATCCGCCACACCTTCAGGAACACGGGTTCGCCGGCGAGCGTCACGTCGACGACCATCTCGGTCCCATCGGGTTGTATGACCGGCGAAACCGGCAGCGAGTAAAAATCGTTCACCGGCGTGCGCTCCTGCTGCCAGCCGTCGGAATCGAGGAACTGACGGAGGTAGCCTTTCTGATACAGCAGCCCGACGCCCACCAGCGGGAGCATCAGATCGCTGGAGGCCTTCAGGTGATCGCCCGAAAGCACGCCCAGCCCGCCCGAATAGATCGCCATGCAATCGAGCAGACCGTATTCCATCGAGAAATATGCGACCAGCATCTTCGACGGGGAGCCGGAAGACGCGGCGAGGTAGTTGTCGTGCGCCTCGCAACCCCGCCGGTACAGCGCCAGATAACGCGGGTCGCTGGCGGCGCGCTCGAGTGCCGCCTGCGGTGCCTGCCCCAGCATCACCACCGGGTTCTGATTGGACGCCTTCCAGGCCGCCGGATCCAGCCGCCGGAAGAGCGCGCGCACGGAATGATTCCAGCTCCACAGCAGGTTGAGTCCGAGCTCGGGCATTCGCTGGAGGGCCGGAGGCAGGGCCGGACGCACCAGGAATTCCTTGAGCGGATGGATTTGGAAAGACATCGAATCGGCTGTAGCTCACCAGCATAGCAAAGGGGCCGCGCGATATCCTATAAGCTCTCGATGCATCGCACTCGTATGTTCGGTTACGCCGTAGCCCTGTTCGCGCTGCTTTCGGCGGGTTGCGGGAAGTCGAAGCCGCTGGTAGTGGGTTCGAAGAACACCACCGAGCAGATGCTGCTCGGCGAGATCGTCGCCCAGCACCTGGAACACCGGCTTGGGCGCAAAGTCGAGCGCAGGCTCGGCCTGGGCGGCACGCTGATCGCTTACCAGGCGTTGCTCAACGGAGAGTTCAGTCTGTATCCGGAATATACGGGTGCGTTGGAAGCCGAGGTCTTCAAGGAGAAGGCGTCGGAGGACCCCACGCAGGTCTTCGAGCGCGTGAAAAGCGAAGTCCTGCGCCTGGCGCGAGCCGAGGTTCTGGAACCGCTGGGCATCGACAACGGATTCGTGCTGCTGGTGCGGAGCGAGGACGCGCGCAAGAACGCGCTCGCCAGCCTGAGCGATGCGGCGCAAGTGAAGGACGGCTGGAAGCTGGGCGTGAGCTACGAGTTCGACCAGCGTGCCGACGGAACCACGGCGCTCAACGCTTATAAGCTGCCGATGAGCGCCCCGGTGCGGAGCATGGAGCTGGCGCTGCTCTACAAGGCGCTCGATCAGGGACAATTGACCATGATCGCGGCCAACGCCACCGACGGTTTTCTGCTGGGACGGGATTGGAAGATCCTCCGCGACGACAAGCGCGTGTTCGCGCCATATCAGGCCTGCGTGATGGTGCGGCAGGACGCCCTGGCCGCCGAGCCGCGGCTCCGCGCCGCCCTGGCCGAGCTTTCCGGCAAGTTCGATAATGAGGCCATGCGCCGGCTGAATGCGCAGGTGGACGTGGATCATCGCTACGTGCAAGACGTCGCGGCCGCGTTTCTGGCGCAGGCGGGACTAAAGTAACATGGCTCTTCTCGATCGCATTCAAAACGACATGGTGGCCGCGATGAAGGCGCGCGAGGAAGCCCGCCTGGGGGCGCTACGCATGATTAAGACCGCCTTGAAAAAGCACGAAGTGGACGCGATGAAGCCGCTCGACGAGCCCACCGAGCTCCAGATTCTGAACACGCTGGTGAAGCAGCGGCGCGAATCCGCCGACCTGTTCCGCAAGGGAGGACGGCCCGAGCTGGCCGAGCGCGAAGAGGCCGAGCTGAAGCTGATCGAGTCGTACATGCCCTCGGCTCCCACCGACGCCGAGATCGAAGCGGCGATCGCCGGCGCGATGTCGGAAACCGGCGTCACCTCGCTCAAGCAGATGGGCATGGTGATGAAAGCCGCGCAGTCCCGCCTTGCGGGCAAGCGCGTCGACGGAAAAGCGCTCAGCGAACGCGTGCGCGCGAAATTGAATTAGAACTTAAACTGCAACCCCAGTTGCAGAATCCGCGGGTTCAACACCTGCTGAATCTGCCCGCCCGGACCGCCCGGCAAGAAGTTCTGAACCGAATTCAGCGGCGTCTGAGCCACTCCGGCGCCGGGATAACCCGGGATCGTGTAGCTTTCCTGGATCGCCACGCCCGAGTTCAGGAAGTTAAACAGCGTCACTTGCGGCTCGAGCACATAGCGTTCTCTAAATTTGAATGTCCGCCGGAAGCTGACGTCCAGTTGATTTAGCCGCGGCGTTCTCCGCGGCCCCGGAGCGATCAGCATCACCGTTTCCGAGCCTTGAGTCAGTCCCGGATCGACCAGCGCGCCAGGGGTGCAGCCGACGCAGCCGAGCGGATACCTTGTGGTCGGCGTGAGAAGCCAGGTGGCCTGCCTGAAGCCCTGCCATTGACCCACCGTTTGGTCGTAAGGCACGGTGGGAGGATTGGACCCCACCACCCCGCCCTGTTGAATGTAATTCCGGCTAGCTACCAGGGAGCTATACAGGGACAAGCTTCCTACAAAGCCCCATTTCACCGGCAACACCGCCACGGCCTTGTAATCGTTGCTCCATGGTATGGATGAGATCTTGCCCAGGTCCTGGTGCGTCGCGCCGGTCCAATCGCAGAAACGCAGCGTGTTGGGGTTATTCAAAGCCGCGCCCGCAGTCGTATTCATATCACAATTGGTCGAGATCGAGTGCTCGATGGTCCACCCGCCGGACACTGTGATGCCTCTCGGCAACCGGCCCGTAACCGAAGTCTCGAATCCCGTGTAAGTCTCATGCCGCAGATCCTGGTCGGAGTTGGTCTGATATAAATTTGGAGCCGGGAAGCTCGAGAGCGGCTTGTTCAGGTTGTAAACCGTGATCGGCGTGCCGTCGAGCGGATTGGCGATCGTAACTGGCGTCCAGTCTTTGTTCGGGTCGATGGAGCTGTTCGTAATCACCGACGGCTTGTAACTCGTGCCCCGAAACCAATTGAAGTTCAGCGCCATTCCTTGCCGGAGCTGGTGCTGGACGCCCACGGTGTACCCCTGACCGTACGCGCGCCGAAAATTCGGATTGAGCTTCGGTCTGCTGGTGGTGAGTCCGAAAGTGGCGGGAAGGTTGGCCCGGTTGATCTCGTTGTCCTGGGCGATGTCGTCGTGGTTGAGATCGGTCCAGGGGAGCGTCACGAACGTGAAGGTCATCGGGTTGAACTGGTCCAGGAACCCGCTGCTAAAGGGCACGTTGTACCTTCCGAAGCCGGCCTTGAGCGCGGTCTTCCCGTTGCCAAACAGATCGTAGGCGACCCCGAGCCGCGGCAGCCACGTTTTCCAGCAGCCCAGTCCTTTGACCGTGTCGCAGTCCACGGCCGGGAAATCGCGCGCCGCTACGAACCGGCCGGCCGGCGCGGTCTCGCGCTCGATTTGCGCCCGCAGATACTCGAAGCGCACACCGGCAGTGATCGACAGCCGCTTGTGGGTCCAGGTGTCCTGCACGTAGATTCCCAGATCCGCGTTTAGATACGGCTTGGAGAATACCGGCGTATCGTAGGCTCGAAATTGGGCAGGCACTGCGTTGTTGTAGATCTGCCAGCCATCGCCGTTCGCATCGTAGTTCCGGTAATTCCGTCCGAAGCTCCACTGCCCGCCGACCTTGATCTGGTGCGACCCGGTGACGTAGGCGGCCGAGGTGGACACGACATGCCGGCTGGTGTAGAAATACCCTTCATAAATTCCCGCGTTGCTGCGGGAATTGCGCACCGGGTCATAATGCGACGTGCGGGCGTACCATTCCGGAGTGAAAGGAACCGCCGCGATGCCTGGCTCGTACTTGCTGGTGAAATCCAGCTTGTCGAGCGAATAGCCGTTTTCGAGCACCAACCTGGGCGTGACGGTAGAGGTCCACTTGGTCTGCGCGATGTAGTACATCACCGGGTCGCGGCGCACGGCAGCGATGGCAGGGTTGTCCGGTGTTCCAACTTGTCCGGCCACGAAGATTTCGTGCCCTTTGGTCTTCCAGTTGCGCTGATCCATCACGCTGATCTTGTTTTTTGAATTAAGCTGATAGGTCAGGCGCAATCCCCCGACCCAGAGCCAGGCGTCTTCCACGCCGGGGCTCCCGTCCGAGTAATACGAATTGACGCCTTGCGTATAGGTGAGTTGTTTGCGCCCGGACACGAGAAACCAAAGCTTGTCTCTCTTGATGGGCCCGCCTAGAGAACCGTCGAAGTCCTCGACTTTCGTGACCCTGGTCTGGCCCAGGACGCCTCGGGCCCTGGCGGCGTCATCGACGTTGCTGCTCTGCCAGTCGCCGTTCTCTCCGCTGAGGAACACTTGTCCGTGGAAGACATTGCCGCCATCTTTCGGAATCAGATTGATAAACACTCCCCCGCCCTGAACTTCCGCCATAGCGCCGCTGGTCTGATAGGTCGACTCCTGTATCATCGAGTTGTCGATGTAGTTCTGGATCGCGCCGTCGTTAAAGGTGGTGTTGACCTGCATGCCATCCAGAAAATAGGTGTCGTTCACCTGGTGCATGCCGTGCGCTTGCAGGTAGGTCTGCTCCACCTGTTGCGAGCCGCCCACGTCCGGCTGGGTCAGATGCACGCCCGGCACCAGCGAGCCCAGCGACTGCATGTTGCGCGCGCTGGGAATCGAGTCCATGATCTCGCGCGTCAGCACTTGCGGGTGGGCCACGTTCTGGACGTCGACCACCGGGGCCACTGCCTGCACTGCCACCGTCTCCCCAACCGTGCCCACGCCCATCTCGGCATTCACCGGCACAGTCACGCCGGAGGGCACCTCGACGCCTTCGGTCCTGTACGTCTTGAATCCCGACGCCGTGAACGACACTGTGTAGGTGCCCGGCCGAACGTCGAAAATGGCGTACTGTCCGGAGCCGTCGGTGGTGACCGTGCGCGATCTCTCGATCAGGGCAGGACTGGACGCTTCGACGGTCACGTTGGGCATTACTGCGCCGCTGGTGTCTTTCACCGAGCCGGCGATGGTGCTCTGCGCCCAAGCCATTGAGGGCAGCAGCAGTGCTGCGAAAGCGAACTTAGTCATCACTTCCTCCCTAGAAATGAATCTGTACTCCCAGCCTCAGCAGGCGCGCCTGTAGGATTTGCGTGGGCCTGCCGCCGGGCCCTCCCAAGACGAAGGGCTTGATGCTACTGCCTAGCGCCTGGGCTTCCACCAGGACGGTGTGCGCGTTGTTGACATTGAACACGTCAAGTTGGGCCTGGAGCCGCAGCCTCTCGCGGAAAACGAAATTCCGCTTAATCCCAACGTCAAGCTGATTCAGCCGGTCATTATACCTTGAGCCCGGTACCGATAGGGCGATCCTCTCGGTCGGGTTGGTGAGGCTGGGAGCGACCACCGTACCGCCCGGGCAACCGTTGCAATCTGCCGGATACGTGGTCCTGGCGTTGATGTCCCAGTTCACGTACTTCTCGTATTCCGGAGAGTTCTGCCACACCAGGCTCGCCTCGAAGCCCTTCCACAACGGCTGGCTCCCCACGATCTTGAACTCGCTCCGGAATGGAATCAGTCCCCTCTCGTCGCAGAAGCGGAGGCTGTTGGGGTCGTTCAAACTCAGGTTGGTGATGTTGTTGGGGACAATGATCGCCAGGGCATTGATCGGGTTCGTGCCTATGGGCATGTCGCAGATGATGTTGGTGCTGCGATCGACGGTCCATGCGGCGAAAACATGGCCCCGGCGAGGCAGGCGCGCGGTGGCGCCCATCTCGTAACCGGTGTAGGTGAGCCGTCGTTTGTCCTGATCGGCGTTGGTTTGGTAGTTGTCCGCCGGACGCCCGAACGCGTTTCGATTCAGGTTATACGCCGTAATCGTGCTGCCGTCCAAGGGATTGACGATCGGGAACGGCGTCCAATCGGTGACCGGATCCACGGCGCGGTTCCGGAGCGACGGCGCGTCGTAATTCGTTCCACGGAACCAATTGAAGCTCACCGACACTCCGTTGGCGACCTGATGCTGGACTCCCGCGCTGTATTGGAGATTGTATTCTCGCTTGAAATTCGGATCGAGCTTTGGCACGTTGGTGAGTTTGCCGAAGTTAGGATTAGAGCTGGCGCCGATTTCATTGTCCTGGGCGATGTCGTCGCGGTTGGAATCGGTCCAGGAGCGCGTCTCCGTCGCTCCGAACATCGGGTTGAAGGGGTTCAGATACTGGGTGGCCGCGGGAGTATAGTATTTGCCGAATCCTGCTTTCACCGCGGTTTTTCCGTTGCCAAACAGATCGTAGACCATGCCCAACCGCGGCGACCAGGTTTTCCAGCACCCTAGACCTTTGATCGTGTCGCAGTTGATCCGCGGGAACGACCTCGGTCCGACGAATCGGCCTCCGTTGATGGCCGTCGGCTCGATCGAGGACTTCTCGTACTCCCAGCGCAGCCCTCCGGTCACGGACAGCCTCTTGATGTGCCAGGTGTCCTGGGCGTATATCCCCAGGTCCGCGTTCACGCGCTGCCTCACGGCAGTGGGCGTATTGTAGACCGTGACGCTGAACGGCGTGCCATTCTGATAGTTCTGATAAAGATCCGCGTTCATGGATTGCACCCGGTCGTTCTTGCCCCAGCCATCCTGTACGCCCACTTTGATATTGTGCGATCCGGTGATGTAGGACGCCGCCGCGGAAAGATTCCGCCTGTCCGGCAAGCGATAATCCTGGAGTGGGGGAGCATTGGTGCGGGTGAGCTTTATCAGATCCTGGTGCGAGGCGTGGGCATACCACGCCGGCGTGAACGGAGTCTCCTCCTGTCCCGGTTGATATATATCGCTGAAATGGATCACATCGGTGGAGAAACCGGCCTCTAACAGCAGTCTGGACGTCTGGATGCGCGTCCATTTGCCCTGCGCGACGTAGTACAGCGGCGGGCCACGGCGTCCCGCCGCGACCGACGGGTCGAGCGGCGTATAAGCGAGAGGGGTCAGTTGGTGCCCCTTGAATTTCTGGATCCGGTCGTAGGTCCCGGAGAACTTGTCCTTGGAGCTGATCTGCCACGACAGCCGGAGCACGCCCTGCTTGATGTACTGGTCCTCGATGCCCGGCGAACCGTCGGGGTAAAACACGCCAGCCGCGATGTCGTATGTGCTCTGGTAGCGGCCCGAGGCAAGGAACCACAGCTTGTCTTTCAGGATCGGCCCTCCGACGGAACCATCGAAGTCTTTGATGTGCACGATGGAGTTGCCGGTGGTGGCGCCGCGGGCCTTCAGATCCGGCGAGATGTTGTTGGCCTGCCACCAGCCGCCGCTCCCGGTCCCGCTGAGGAACACGTCGGAGTGGAACGCATTGCCGCCATCCTTGGGAATCTGGTTGACCAGCACGCCTCCGGCCGAGACCTCGGCGTTGATGCCGCCGGTCTGGTACGTAGCCTGCTGGATAATGGCGTTGTCGACATAATTCTGAATCGTGCCGTCGACATAGTTGGAATTGACGTTCATGCCGTCCAGCAGCACCGTGGTGTGGTTGGCGTTCAGGCCGTGCGCCACGATGTAGGTCTGCTCCATCTGCTGGGAGCCGCCCACGTCGGGATTCCCTCCCTGAGCCGAGTGCAGTTGGATGCCAGGGACCAGCCCGCCAATCGCTTGCATATTGCGCGGGACCGGAATATCGTCCATGACCTGGCGCGTCAGGAGCTGCTTGTTGGTTGCGTTCTCGACGTCGACGGTCGAGGCCTGCGCCGCCACCTCCACGGTTTCGCCGACCGCGCCCACTTTCATCTCGACGTAGACGGGCACGGACACGTTCGCCGGCACCTCGATGTTGTCCTGCTTAAACGTGCTGAACCCTACCAGCGTGCATGTGATCGAATAGGTGCCCGGCCTGAGATCGACGATCTCATAGCGGCCTTGTCCGTTGGTGGTCACGGTGCGCGACTTCTCGATGAGCGCCGGACTCGAGGCCGTCACGGTTACACCGGGCATGACGGCGCCGGTGGTGTCCTTCACGATTCCCTGAATGGTGCTTTGCGCCGAGGCCAGCGTTGGCAACAGCGTCAAGAGAAGATAAGCAAACTTGGCTTTGATCATACCCCTCACCCCATTTGCCGACCGACCGGTAGATCCGCCTACTGCTCGGTCAAGTCTATCTCAACCGCTCCCGGGTGTCAATCGGTTTATGGTAACCTGCAAATGCCGTGAAAGCCAAGGTGACTCCCATCTGGCGAAGGGAAGATCGCGCCGATCATATCTATCGCGTCGCGGCCGGGATCATGCGCCGGAAAGGCTACGAGGCGACCTCTATGAGCGACATCGCCGAGGCCGTGGGCCTGACCAAGGCGGGCATGTACCACTACATTCGCGGCAAGGAGCATCTGCTGTTCTCGATCATGAGTTTCGCCATGGACACCGTGGATCAGCACGTGATCGAACCGGCGCGGGGACTCGCCGGCGCCGAGCAGCGCCTACGCACGATGGTCGAGCTGCACGCCCGGAGGATTCTTGAAAGCGGCGGCGAAGTCACGATCCTGCTCGAAGAGATGTGGGCCCTGACGCCGGCGCACCGGCGTATCATCCGGCGGCGCAAACGCGTCTACTTCGAGACGGTCCGGGGGACACTCAAGCAGCTTGCCTCGGAAGGCAAACTGCGGAAAGTCGACCCCTCGGTTGCCACGTTCAGTTTGTTCGGGATGATCAACTGGATTTCGCGCTGGTACCGCCACGATGGCAAGCTCTCCTCGGAGGCAATCGTCCGGGACTTCACCGAGATCGCGATGAGCTCAGTCTTGCAGACCGCCGGGGCGCAGGAACCGTCTCACTTTGCGCTGTACCCGGCCGGCAGCACCTTGTGAATCCTATCGTGGCGCACGCTTCAGCGTGCCGCGTCCACACTCGTGTGGACGCGAGATTTTCATCAGGCTGTTGCCACTTCCTCGATGTGACTTCGCGGCGCCCCGGGCTCCCAAGATTATTTCCCGGGTCGTGCCTGAAAAATACCAACAGCGATAGGCTAACTTGTTGACAACGGGACCTATTGCTTAAACTCCTTCCATATCTTTCTGACGCGGGGAGACATCGTTCGTAGAATGATTCTTCGGTCCTCTGCCTGGAACGCGGCAAGCTTCCCCCAATGGAACACACCCAATGCGAAGTTGGTTGCTTCTGCACACTTTTCTATCAGTTGTACCTGCTCCTTCGCATCGCCTTCAGTGTAGGCAATCTTCTTCAGGGCAATCCGCATTTCTAGATCACGTACGGTACGACCATGAACCCCCGCCGATAGATCGCTGTACAACGTGCTCAGCCTATTTATCGCGTCGAATCTTGGCTCGCTCTCCATGAAGACCGGGTGTATTTTTGTGTAGTCGAAGAGACTTTCCATCGTCATGAACCATTTCGCGTCCCGATTCATTCGTGCGAACTCAATGGCATGCTGGGTGAAGTATACATGACGGAGCACGTTCTCGATGATTCCCCGGGTAAGCAATCGTGCTGTCTTGTTGTACCCCATGAGAACTTGCGGCAAAATCTGCAAGGCGTCCGAGGCGATCTCCTCGATAAAAACCTTCCCGCATGTCGGTAGGCCGGTAAGGCGAAATCTCCAGAGGATCAAACTGTAGGTTGCCCGATGAATCCGCATAACATTTTCAATGAGGGTCGCTTTCGGTGAGGACGGAATGACATGGTCCTGCCTAAGAAACGCGATCACCTCCCTCAGGTCACTGGCAAGCGATGGAATTGGCCTCCTGGCCATATCAGAGTTGTATACCCTTTATGATCTTCTCCCACTTCGATAGAAAACTCTGTCGCTCGGCGGGCTTCGTAGGACTGGATGTCATTGCTTCCCTCATAGAAGCTTCGAGTGCTTCCCGGGTACGTCGGTCCTTGGTCTCCAGGTGCTCAATAATCCTAGCGGCAATGTCTCCGCGCGACATCTTATCGAAGCGGCGTCTCTGAATGCCGGGCAGAATGGTGCCAGCAAATTCAGAAAGGTCTGAATTGGATGGAAATAGCTTTCGTTCCCGAAGCATGTCGAAAAGATGCATTTCCTCCCTGGACGCCGCTGATGATCGCTTGGGTGCAGCAGCCGGGGCGGCAACATCCGTTGCAGATCGCTCGGCGAGTTTCACGTATTCGTCGATCAGCGGTGTCAGGGATGGGTAGTCGCGGGAAGCAGTACTCCGAAACGTCAGCAGGTCTTCTCTGGAGTAACCAAGCGTTACCTCAGCAATCCGCTTGATGAACTGAAGCAACCCCTTATGTTTGTTGTTCTGAACCAAGTCAATCTCCTGAGGTCCGATCTACGAATTCTTGTGTGATAGCGGTAATCTCCCCAGCGGTTTTGGAGTGTGGTCTGTACAAGAACACGGGACGATGCGCTTCTACCGATTCAGCCACATCGGTAGCTTCGCTAAGATGCGCCGTAAAGACGGAGTCCCCGCGTTCGCGTCGCGTATCTGCCATTACTTCTCTCATGCGTCTTGGAGTCGCTCCCCGAACGAGAGTGAAGACCAACCCAATTGGAGAAACATCGAGGCCGTAATCGGTCAGGTAGTCTTCAAGCCATTGTTCGAGCAGTGGAAGGCCGATAACGGACAAGGGATCAGGTTTCACTGGCACAAGATACTTGTGGCTTGCGAGAATTGCGGCTTGCGTAAAAACCGAGATTGTCGGGGGGCAGTCGATGATCACATAGTCGTAGGCCGCAGCCTTTTCTTTCAAATAGAGGTTAAGTCTCTGCTCTGTCCCCCGGGGGGATGATTCCACATCTATCATCTTCAGCGTTGATGGGATCAGATCAAGTTTGCCGTAGCCTTCCCCTCCATCAAAGATTGTGAAGGTGCAAGCGGAGAGGGCCATCGTGCGCTTGTCAACTGAACGCGCTGAGCCGGGTACAGTTCTAACGGCCCCGGGCCTGCGCGGATTGAAAACATCCATCAACGTTCCCTTCTTTCCGTCATTGATGTGGTCAAGATACTGTTTCTCCTTCATGAGGTACGTCGATGCATTGAATTGCGGATCTCCGTCCACAATCAGCACTTTGTGCCCATGAAACCAAGCCAATCCATACGCCACGTTAACGGCTAGCGTGGTCTTTCCCACACCGCCCTTCATGTTCATGAACGAGATCACCTGCACGCTCAGCCACCTCCCCGGGTAACCTATTCTACTCCCCGGGAAGGTGCCGCGCTGGTGCGTTTTCCACGCTTCTGTCGCGTCGCTTCTTTCTCAGAGTTGTCAACTATATTGTTACCCTACATTGAGAACAATCCCGTGAAGGCCGGTTTGGTTTCGCGCCCGGAGGATTACCCTTGGTCGAGCGCCCACTCACAATGGCAAACGCCGGGCCTCGGCACATGCGTCCACACGAGTGTGGACGCGGCACGCTCAAGAGCGTGCGCCACAGAGCCGGCTCACTTGGCGCTGTACCCAGCCGGCAGCACCTTGTGAGGATCCACGCGTACCACCAGATACACGATCTGGTCTGAGGTGATCTCGGTAAACCAGTGCGGCGTGTTCGGCGGAATGACCACCACGTCGCCCGGTCCGAGCTTGCGGCTCGATCCATTCTGAACCGGACCACCGCCCGTGCTGGGACCATTGAGCACCTTCACCACCTGGCTGTCGGCCGGCGTCTCTTTCGGATTCTCGATCGTGCCGCCCGTCACCAGCGTCCCGTTGCCGGAGATTACGTGGTAGATCTCGGTGATCTGGCTGTGCTCGATGCCTCCGCCGATATCACGCCCCGCCGTTTTCGCCCGATGCACCACACCGACGCCGACGTTGTACTCGTTGTTAACGCTCACCACGCGGATCTGCTGGTCGCTCACCGGCGCGGAAGCGGTTTTCTGCGCGGTCGAGAGAATCTCGGTATTGCTGATATCGGTGGCGGCGCCGCGGGGTGTGTGCTGCGCGGACAACACCACCCCCAGCGCAAAGACACCCGCAATTACCTTCCGCATTAGGTTGCCTTCTTCGGCCACACGACGCCCTGGTCCTTCTTGGTGACCGGCGCCATGCCTTTATACAGGAACTTCTGGACCCGCTGCCCGCGATAGGTTTCTGTCGTGAAGAGGTTGCCCTTGGAATCGATCGCGATGCTGTGTACGGCGTAGAACTGGCCGGGCTGGCGTCCGCCGTCACCGAAGCTGGTCAGGATCTCCAGAGTGTCGCGCTGGATGATTTGGATCTTCTCGTTGGCGCCGTCGGCGAGGAAGATGAACTTTTGCTGCGGGTCCTTGGAGAAGGCGATGTCCCACACCGATCCGTCGCCGAGCGTGTTCTTATTCAGGATCGCTTCCTTTACGAAGGTCCCGTCCGGTTTGAACACCTGGATGCGGTCGTTCACGCGGTCGCACACGTAGAGCAGGCCGTCGTTGGAGAGCTCGGCGCAGTGCACCGGGTTGCGGAACTGCTGCGCGACCGGCGCGCTCGGATCGTAGCGGCCCAGGTTGGTGTCGTCGGGCTTGTGGCCGTAGGCGCCCCAG